>CADCNZ010000062.1 GCA_902802935.1 uncultured bacterium
CGAAGAGAAATCGTCGACAAGAATAATCTCATCGACGAAATTTTGATAAATCTCATTATAAGTTTTTTCTAAAGTTTTTTCTGCATTATACGCAGGCATTATAACTACAACTTTTTTGTTGTTTATCATTATTGCTTAGCTTTCTGCCTCAGTTGCAGGCTCAGCATTTCTTATTGAAGATTTGTCTGAATTCAAAGATTTATCTTTGAATTTTTTTACTTGTCTGTCAAGTTTGTCTGCTAACAAGTCAATACTTGCATACATAGATTCGGCAGATTCTTCGCAATGAACAACACCAGTATTCATCTTGCAAGAAACTTCTGCAACATGTTTTCCTGTTGCTGCCGGATTTTTAATCACAGAAAGAATAACATCTATTCCTGTAATCTGGTCATAGTGATTTGCAACTTTACCTACTTTTTCCTTGACATAAGCTTTAATAGCGTCGGTAATTTCTATATTTTTACCGTTTACATGAATGCGCATCGACACCTCCTAATATACTACCTTTCCATTATAGCGTATAAATACCTATTTTTAAAGGGGTTTTTATTAATTTATGCATAACAACACATGCCTAAAACGGCAATTGTATTATTAATTATCATAAGTGAAAATTATTCAATGATTTGCGGCATTTCTACGCTCGGAGCGCCAATTGTACGAACAAGCTCTAATACTGCAGCTTTCATTTGGCATTTTTGTGCTGTTGCACTAAAAAAGTCACTGTAAAAACATCCGTCGCACACACATCCTCTTTTATAGCATTCTAACGCCGTTGGTGTCCATCTTTTTACAGCTATAGCTCTCCCCATATCACGACTTTTAAACACTTATATCCTCCGAAAATTATTTCTCTAATTCTTTAAAACCTAAGATTAAGAACAATCCCCAAATAAGCCCCTAATCCATATTTTTATTATATTGATTAAGAGCCGTTTTACAACCCATAAAAGCCCAATTGTTAAGATATTTTAAAATCATGGTTTCCCTTAACTTCATTGCCATGCACCTTTTAGATGCATGCATATATACCATGACTACATGCTTTTTGGCTGTTCAAAACATGAAAACGCATGCCATGAGCATGTTTGCATGCTTTTTGCTTTGTTTTAAGTTTTGTAACGATGTTGGCATGTTAAACTTTTAGTGACAATTTTTCTATAATTTTTTCAAATTTCATGCTTCTTGACGCTTTTAAAAATAATTGTTTACTAATGGGTATATTTGTTTTTATAAAGTTAACAGCATCGTCTATATTGTCAAAATGTATGGTCTTGCATTTGTTAATATTATTTGTAATGTTTTTAGACAAATGACCGATTGAGATTACAGCAGCATTTTTTGTTAAATTAGCCTTTGAATTAATATACTGTCCAAGTTCACTATGGTAACGCACCTCTTCTTTGCCTAATTCACCCATATCGCCAAGTATCAAGACATAATCGTCATAAAGTTCAAATATGGTATCTACGAATGCTCTCATCGACTCCGGATTGGCATTATAACTGTCATTTATAATTTTATAGCCTCCTGCATTGACAGATTCCCAACGCTTTTCTATTGATTTATATTCAGCCAAACCTTTTTGTATTTCTGTTACATTCATATTTAACTTTAAGCCTGCATTTATTGCCGCAAGAGCATTTTCTATATTATATTCTCCGCCTGCATTCAGTTCATATATATTATTTTTGTATTCGAATTTGGAGTAACATGTACTTTTTTCAAGTATTTTTACATCCTTAATAGAATAAAATATTTTTTCACCTTTAAATTCTACTGTGTTTTTTATTAGTTCATCATTATGCGCTATAAAGATGTTTCCTTTTTGATATTTTGTTATTTCACACTTTGCTTTTGCTATATTTTCACGAGAACCCAATCTCCCAATATGAGCCGTTCCGACATTTGCAATTATTGAAATATCAGGTTCTGCACACTTAGAAAGTATTTCGATTTCTCCCAAACCTCGCATTCCCATCTCAAGAACCAGAACCTCTGTGTCATCAGGGGCTTCAAATATTGTTTGACATAAACCTATTTCATTATTATGATTCAACGGTGTTTTGAATGTATTAAATTTTTCTGATACAACAGACGCAACAAGCTCTTTTGTTGTAGTTTTACCGGAACTTCCGGTTACACCTATAACTTTGCAATTCAATTGATTTCTTCTGTAGTTGGCAAGTTTCAAATACACATCTAATGTATTATCTACACATAAAATCCATTTTCCGTTTGTTTCAAATTTTGGTTTATGTGTACAAAAGGCACCTGCAGCTCCCTTTTCCAATGCTTGTTCTATAAAATTTTCACCGTCAAATGTTGCTCCTTTCAGCGGTAAATAAAAATCTCCTTCTTTTATAGTTCGCGTATCTGTTGATATTTGAACATCTTGCTTCTCATCTATGCCGTTTTGAATTATGTTTGCTTTTGAAACTCTTATTATATCTTTTATTTTCATACTTTTTGTCCTTTAATTTCTATTCTGTAGCCTCAGAAGATTCAGATTTTTGTGTTGGCATTGATTCCGAGCCTGTTGTTGTCGGCGCCGGAGCAGGTTCAGCCGGTGTATTCGTTTTTGGCTCTTCAGGTACTGATTTTTCAACCGCCGGAGATGGTGTTGTTTCCTGCTTTTTAACACTCTTAAACAAATTTTTTATTTCTTCTGCGCTGTTTTTAATTTGTTCTTTGGTATCTTTTATCTGCTGTTTTTGTGTATTTATTGTATTAGTAACATTGTCCACCGTTGTTTTTATATCAGTATTAACAGAAGACTTAACACTTTCCAAGGACTCCTTTATACTTTGTTTTTCAAGAGCATTGTAATCTACCTTTGATAGCCACTTAAACGATTTAATAGAACTTTTGCTTTCTATACCTCCGTTAAATGTAACTTTGAATTCTTGAAATTTTGTACTACCGCTTGTAAGAGCAGGGATTTCAGATGTTTTTTCTCCTGCGGGGTTCATTGTCAAATATTTGAGAATTCTGGCAGCTGCTGTACCGATAACTTTATCGGCTGACAATTGCCCTAAAACACCCAACTTAGCAACCATTTGCTCTTCTAATTTGCCCAAAATAACAACATTTGTGGTACCATTTATCAAATTGTATTTTCCTGTTATATAGTAACAAAGTTTTGGCCCTGCACTTTTTATCAGTTTCAAATCTACCCAACCGTTTGCAAGTGTCATTTTGCCTTCCAAAGAATCAAATAGTGCTGCATTTGCAAGTCCCGTAGCTTTAGATACCGCTGCCACTGTATTTTTTAACAAAGTATTAGTGATTATATTATTTGCCCCTAAAAAGCTTTCAAAACGCCCTATAGAGCCAAATGCACCTTTTTTAATACTAAAATCTAAGTCACCTTTAATAGATTTCATCATTTGATTAAAATCCGGATATACAAAAAGGTTAAGTTTTGTGTTAAAACCCAAAGTTCCTGTTAACGCTTTTTTTATTCCTGCAGCTCCTTCTATAGCTTTTTCCGCATCCATGCCGGAGCCGTGAAAATCTACAAAAGTTTTTGTGCTGATAAGATTATAAATAATATTTCCATTTATTTTGCCGCCAAATGAACTGCCCTTCATATTGTTCAAATAAAAATCATTACCCTTTAATGAAAAGTCTGTAGTTATATTCTCTGCCTTAATACCGCCATTTTCAAAAGTTCTTACTGTCGCAAGCCCATTAAGAATAGGACCGTTTAATTTTACGTCCATATCCTTCATCACAACAGGAATTTCGGGAATGGAAATCGATGGAATTGTTGCTGCACCACTCAGCATAGGATTCATCATACTTCCTGTAATATTTATTTTTCCTCTGAATGACATTTTTGATTTATCAAACATAGGAATAATTATTTCTGACAAATCTGTTGTTGCATATACAAAATTCAATGTTTGTTTTGCAACATTCATATCTCCTTTTAAAGCAGATTTAATGTCTCCCGTCGATACAAAATCCAAACCTATTTTTTCTGTTAAATAATTTGTTATTTTACCGGATATATTTGTATTTATTTTTTCTATCTTTACCGGAGTTTGTGTAATTTCAATGGTTTCAGGTTTTATATTTGCGCTTATTTTAGGTATTGAAACCTTTAAAGCAGGATTAATAAGCCAAACATTTGTGCTTTTTGCAGTTCCTCCGAATGTTACTCCGTCTGATGTTATGTCAACACTTGTTGAAGGTGCTTTTACGGTAATATCTAAAGGTATATTTTTAAGATTAACGTCTGCAATATCAAGCTTAATTACAGGATTAATCTTATCTAATTTCCCTTTGACTAGAACATCCATAGATATTGTTCCGGAATAAACAGGATTTTCTTTAAGAATTACTGCTTGTCCCAAAGCAACAATCAGCCCTTTCAAACTAAGTTTATTTGCTGTTATATGCAAATCTGCAAACGCTTCTTCCGACAACGTACCAAATATTTTTAGCGGCTGTCCCAAAACAGATAAACTTATATTGTTAATATTAATATTATTATTCGCTAAATTAAGGTCTGCTTTTATATTATCTATTCCTATTTTATATAAGCCGTAATATAGTTGAGCTAAAGGAACTTTTAAAAAACCGTTTGACTTAACTGTTTTCATATCAGATTGTATATTAAAATCAGCATTTAATTTTCCGCTTGCAGTTAACGTCTGTAAATCTTTTATATTGAAAATTAGAGCAATCTTTTTTACGATATTCAATACATTTCCGATTTCTATATCAGATTTAAAATTCATATTTATATACGGCTTGCTGCCGGTCGTAACTGTACCGTTCAATTTGGATAATTCATTCTTTGCCGTATATATATTTGAATTTATATTGATTGTATTTCCTTTAAAACTCAAATCCGCATTACTTGGAGTTAAATCAATAAGGGAAACATTCAAAATATTTACTTTTCCGCTAATATTGTCAGGCATCGTTTTTAAATTAACAACGGCATTAGCTGTTATTTTATAATCATAAAGACCTTTCAAAATGGATATAATATCAATTTTTTCAGGCTCTTGCGACTTTTTTTCTTCCTCTTGAGGGTTAAATACAAGTTCATTTAAATCCAAGTCAGGCATTATCTTGTTAAACAACTTAATATCATAGTTAAACTGTTCTCTGCCTTTCAGAACAAATTTACCCACGCCTGAAATTTTGATACTTTTATTTAAAACAAAGTCAGTTATATCCGTTTTATTTCCGGATAATACATAATCGTCTTTACCGTCTGTAATTGTAATTTGATATCCGCCTATATGGATATCCGGTAAATGATTTGAAAGTTTAAATCCAAATGGCAAATACTGAGGTTCTTTCGGCATATCTTCAGAAGTCTTTTCTTCCGTTTTTGGTAAATATTCTTCCAGAGCTAAACTGCCGTCCTTTTTAAATTTAAGCGTAATATTTGCATTCTCAAGCTTTACAACATCAATACGAATTGTTTTTGAAAGAAGCGGAATTAATGAAAACTTAACTTCAAAATCATCCGCTGTAACAATATGTTCTTTTACAGGAGTATACAGCTCGAATTTTTTTACCCTCAAACCTGCCGTAAGCTTTGGAGTTGTAACTATTCTCACATCTTCAAGCCCTGCACTTAAACCTGTTGCCTTATTAATCTCTCCTACAATTTGAGGTGTATATTTATCTATAAAAAAATTCAAAATGAAAGGAAGTAAAAGAAAAATTAAAAATGCTCCTATCACAATACTTCCGCATATTATACCAATTTTTGATAAAAGTTTTGTATTCATTGAAAAGCCTCCTCAATCAGGTATATTTTATCATAAATCATTAACTGTTGAATACCACCACTAGGGATAAGCCTTACAAAACAAACACTGCAGCTCAAATTGTTAAGTTTTGTAAAATTGTGCTATTTTTTTTTATTATCACTTATAAAACCTTATACAAATTACAAAACTCCAAAAATATTGATATAAGTGCATTTTATCCTTTTTACAGCCCTTTTTGTAAAGAAATGTTACAAAAATAAAACGTTCTCCTAAAGTTTTCGGAAATCAATCCGTAAACACAAGTGTTGAAGTTGATTAGTAAAAGTTGATTAGGAGTATCGTATGAAAAAAGTATTTGTATTATTTGCAGCATTTGTGTTTTTAACATTAAACCAAGCATTCGCTTACAGAGCAACAGATTTTTCTTCTGACGCAAAAATTATTTCAGCTATCAATATGCTGGAGCAAGCAGGTGAAACAGATGTTTTAAGAAACTTGCAAAGACATGCTATCAGAGTTTCTTTTGATGATTTATCATCAGTATCTTACAATAGCAGCAAAACTTATGCAGTAAGCACATACAACACGTATGGCACAAGAGTTATAATGATTAACTCTATCTATAAAAATGCACCGACAGAACAGATTGCTTGTTTAATCGCTCACGAAAGCTGTCACGTTAAAAGAGTAGCAGACCTTGAAGAAGAAACTATTGCAACTCAAAAAGAAGCAGCTACTTGGATTAAACTTAAAAATTCTTCAAAAGTTTATCCTGAATCAAGATTAACATCAAGATTAGACAAAATCAGCGGACTTTATATGGCATCTACAAACGGTAATAACCTTGTACAACAAAAAATCGCATCAAACGGTTTTTACAGAAGCCAATTAGGTCTTAACTAAGAAATATTTTATCTATTAACTGAGTTTTAATTAACTCCAATCAACTTAAAAACCCTCGCAGCGAGCGCGAGGGTTATTTTTTTACTTTTTCTTATCGGCAAGTTCACTATCCATTCTCAAAAATACAGGTTTGATATTTTCTTTGTCTATCAGGTGTCCTGCTTTTAAGTTTGAACACGTTAGGTCATCAAGTTTTATGCTTAAATCAAATCCCAATTGTTCTGCCATTGCATGCGCAATATTAGGACAATAGGGGTAAATAAGCGCTGAAATAATGCACATTACCTCTAATACATTTGTAAGAACTATTCCGCATCTCTCCGTTTGCCCTTCTTTTGCAAGCGTCCAAGGTGCATTATCCGTTACGTATTTATTTGTAATATCAACTAACTCATTAATCTTTTGACCGGCTTCGGATATTTCAAAATAATCAAAATGATGTTTTACAGCTTTTACCGTTTCAATTGCTTTATCTGCAAGCTCATTTTTACCCAAAAACTCAGGCTTAATATCGCCTTCAAAGTATTTTACAAGCATCGAAAGAGTTCTGTTTAAAAGATTTCCCATCGAATTAGCAAGGTGAGCATTGACTTTTTCTTTAAAATCTTCATCAGAATAATTCCCGTCTTTTCCGCAAGGTGCAGACGTTGCCATATAATATCTCAATGGATCCGGAATTTCCAAATTAAACGATTCAAGTATTGATGTCGGAGAAATGACATTGCCTAAAGATTTCGACATTTTTGTTTCATCAATAGTTATCCAGCCGTGTGCAAAAATATGTTTCGGCAAAGGCAAATCAAGCGCCATTAATATTCCTATCCAGTATATGCTATGAAATTTTAGAATATCCTTGCCTATCACATGCACATCTACAGGCCAAAATTCATTGAACAAATCACTTGAACCATCCGGATTATATCCTATTGCGGTTATATAGTTTGAGAGCGCATCTATCCATACATAGATTCCTTGCTCGTCATCCCCAAGCACAGGAATATTCCAGCTTACATTAGTTTTGGCTCTTGATACTGAAATGTCCTCTATGTTTTCCAATTGATTCAAAACTTCATTTGCTCTGAATGACGGAACTATAAAATCAGGATTTGTTTTGATATGTTTAATAATTGCATCTTTATATTTTGTAAGTTTAAAGAAATAGTTTTCCTCAGAAATTACTTCGGGTTTCTTTTGGTGATCAGGACAAAGTCCATCTTCTGTTAAGTCTTTTTCGCTTAAAAAAGCTTCGCACCCCGAGCAATAAAGTCCTGTGTATGCGTGCTTGTAAATATCACCTTTATCAAGAAGTTTTTTAAAAATCTTTTGTACAACTCTTTCATGTTCTTCATCAGTTGTTCTGATAAATTTTGTATAATCTATATCTAAAGCTTTCCACGCATCCTTAAATTTTTGGGCGTTCATATCACAGAATTCTTTTTCACTCATTCCTTGTTCTTTGGACGTCTTTTGTATTTTTATACCATGTTCATCAGTACCGGTAAGAAAATACGTTTTATCACATCTCTGAGTAAAATGTCTGTATATAACATCCGTCAGAATTTTTTCGTAGGCATGCCCGATATGCGGAGCACCGTTAACGTAATCTATTGCTGTTGTTACGTAAAATTTTTCCATGCAAATATCCTCTTTATGTGTCTATATAAGATTTTAACATAAAGAAAATATGTGTGGATAGATATTACCTATTACAATTCTTTGAAATTAGCATCGATTTTTGCTTGTTTTAGCCTATATGTAATGTATTCTTCACTATTTGTTTTCGGTGCGTTTGGATTTTTCTTTTGTTTTATCCGTTCAATTGGCGATAACTGTTTGAGGTTTTGTTTTTCTTGAGCTTTAACGGAGGCACTATACATTTTATCTTTAGCCAAGGCCTCAAGACCTTTTAATCCTGCCTTCGCACCACCTTTTACTTTATTACCGTTACTAAATTCTGAAATTACATCAATAGTATCTAATTGATTTATTGCGTTTTTTAGCTCATCCAGAGAATTTCTTGCCGATGTTCTTAACATTCAACCTGACGATTTTATTAAAAAAATAAGAAGTAAATTGCCTAAAAACTTCAATTTTTATGACTGATATTGTGCTTGCGTCTATAAAAACGCTTTCACTTAACCCTCAACTGATGCCAAAAGAGTATTAACTTCGGAAATTAAATCTTCATTAGTCGTTTTTACTGCATTTACAAGAGCTTTTTTCAGAAGAGATTTTGCTTTATTAGGGCTGTTAAAACTTATCATAAGCTCTGCAGCTGATTTATAGTTTTCTGCAATTTCTTCCGATGAATTTGTTTTTTCATAGTTTTTTACAGCTTCTGCATAGTATTTGAGCGCTCTGTCATTCTTTCTGAACTGAACACATGCGTCAGCAGTATTGCTTAATACGTAACCTTTCATTGCACAATCTGTTGTTTGTTCAACAAGTTTACGTGCTGTATCATAATATTCGAAAGCATTCTCATCATATTTATCAGTAAATATATTTGCCATTCTGGTAAGAGAATCTGATTGACCGATTAAATCATCAGATTTTCCTGCATAAGATATTGATGTCATATAGTGATTAAGAGCCGGACCAACTTGATTGACATCATCATATATCTGTGCCATTGAAAAATGTGCACGTGATTTGACATTTACATCTGTTGTGTACTGCAATGATTTATTATAGCTATTTAGCGCTTGCACAAAATGATCATTGTCATCATAAATTTTACCGATTTCCAGACAAATTCTCGATTGTGTTTCTGTATCTTTTAACGCTTCTGCTCTTGAAAAAGCTTCTCTAAACATTGCCATAGCCTTTTGAGGGTTATTGGCAAATGCCTGTTTTTTAGCTTCTACAAAAAGACTTTTAAGTTTTGTATCCTGCGGTATTATTGTTATATTCGGTTTATTAGAAATTTGTTTTTTTGCTTGTGTAAACTCTTCTTCAAACTCAGGTTTTTCCGGTTCTTCATCATAAGAAATTTGCTCTTGTACAGGCACTGATTGAACACTATTTTGTGTTTCTATAGGTTCATACTGAGGATTTTCTTCCGGTTGCTTTGCTTTTTCAGTTTGCTCTTCTTGATTCGGAAACTGTACCAAAAAATTCGGATTAACATCGTTTTCATTATAACTGTAATCGATTCTTTGTAAAAACAATGCATCCAACCAATTTTGAACAACTTTTGAATCTTTGTTCAATGTTTCCGAAATATATTTATCCAATAGCGAAGCTGCTATTTTCAAATTGCTCTGTATTAAGTTAACTTGCGGATTAGCAGTCTTAACTTGTTCATTTACAATCTCCAAATATCTGTTAACTTGCTCTTCAACCTCTGCCGGAGTAGAAATAGCTTTCATTGTATTTCTAAAGTCTCTTAGTATCTGCGCAATATTAATTTTATTGCTTCTCATTCCCATAGAGCTCGTTGGAGCTGCAGAAGCACTTTGCGGCTGCTGTATTGGCTGATAATTTGATTGCAAAGCTTGATACTGCATAGCATTAGGCTGTTGCTGCGGCATATTATGTCTTATGATAGGCGGTGTATTAACCTTGTATGATTGTCTCTGAAAAGCTTGTGGATACGCATTTGCTGCCGGCGAATAAATAGGTTGGCGCGGCTGAATATCAGTTTGCCCCTGAACGTCTTCCGCTCTGCCGCGAGCAACAACTTGCTGGTTTTGCTGTTGCTGTTGTTGGTCTTGAGCATTCTGATTATGACCGTCTTTATCGGTCTCACCGTTTGCTGCTCTATAATTGCCGTTTGCCTGTGGATAAGGGCGAGGGCGTATTGTGTTCATACCGTTATACAAAATTTACCGTCCTTCCTTTAATAATATCGGAATATTATTAATTTTCTTGACATTGAGTATAAAATTTCATCCGTTTAGATGATATTTTATTAATGACAAATTTTTAAAAGTCATGTTTGCACATGATATAATCTGTATTATGAAGAGCTTTATTAGGGAAAAACTTGCAATATTAATATTTACCGCAATTATTATCGGAATATTTGTCATATATAAGTTTGGATTACCGGCAATAATTTCCTCTCAGACTTTTGTAAATTTTGTACAAAAACAGACCGAAAAAGCTTTAAATGCAGAAGTTATTATTCAAAAACCAACACTGAAAACCGGAATGGAAATAGGATTTACCGTTGATAAATTTGAAATAAATAAAAATAATAAAAAAATATTATCCCTTTCAGGTATGGATACCCTTTTTTCAATAAGACCAATATTTAAACGTCAAATAGAAGTTAAAAAGCTTCTTTCCGAAAGTATATTTGTTGATGTTGATGATTTGATTTCCGTTCTGCCGGAGCAAAAAGAAAAAAAGCAAAGGAGCAAATCATTTTTTAAATTAGATTTATATAATGTGCTTTTGGGTGTAAAAAAATGTGAAATTAATTACAATTCACCTCAGTTTGATATTGACTTCAAAGCTAAACATATGATTTTTGACAGAACTCAAAAAAGAAAGTTTCTTCATTTTGACTTTGATTTTGATATGAAAAAAGATTCACATAAAATCTCCGTTGCTGCTGATGACATGAACAGATTTTATATGGAGGACGGCAAAGCTTATATTGTAAATTTCCCTATATCCATTGATAAATCTAAAGTTATTATCAATGCTGAAATGGATAGAAAAAATAATTACAAAGTCAATTTTTCATCCAAAAATTTTAGTGCAGCAGACATCGCAGATATAATAAATTCAAATATATTCATCGCAAACGGACGCCAAATGCTTGAACCTATCTGTGATATAAATGGTAAAGTTGATTTTAACATTACCCTTACCAATAAACATACAAATGGTGAAATAAAAATTGATGATGTAAATTTTAATGTTATACAACTTTTAAACATGCCCGTTAAAGTCAAAAAAGGTACTGTTAACATCGGTGACAGAAATATTGAATTCATTAATTTTGAAGGATTTTACAATAATAATCCTAAAAACAAATTAACCTTAAAAGGTGAAACAAAAGATTATCAAAAAACTTGTGATACTAAGATATTGTCCGACATATTTGTAACAAACGATTTTTTCAAGAATTATCTTTCAAAGATGCTGGGTTCGTCTGTAGAACTTGTTGGAAATGCTAATTCTAAGCTTATATTGAAATCGAAAAACGGCTCTCTGGATGTTTTATGGTTTTTCTTGCTCAAAGAAAATCAAGGGTTCAAATTCGGCGAACAATCAATGGTTCTGAAAGATTATAAAACTCTATTCAAAGCAGACTTGAGCGTTATTAAAAATATCCTTAAAATTAACACAATAAACTATTATATTTCAAATGAACTAAAACGCGGTATGACACCACTGATTCAAATAGACGGTAATCTTGACATGGAACAGAATATGAAAATTATAGACTTGAATGTCAACATGCCTCGTCCGTTACCGAGTGAATTTTTAAATTTTATTGCCTGCCAAAAAATCTTCAAAAAAGGTATGGTTTCAGGAAAAATATCAATTAATAACCATGGAATTTATCCGGTTATGACTGGTGAATTTAATCTTGATAAAGTATTAATTCCCGCTCAGAGAATGTTTGTAAAATCTGCAAAATTAATTGCTAAAGGAGATAGAATTGCACTAAAATCAGACGGTCGCTTCAGACGTGCAAATTATGATTTTGACGGATATGTACTTAATAAGCTGGAGTTTCCCATTATAGTAAAAGATGTTAATTTAACGGTTGATAATATTGATGTTGAAAAGATTTTAACACAACCACAAACACAAACCGGTGAAACTTCCGCACAAAATGCTTTTGTTTCTAAGGGCGTAGAAAACGAAGAAAGTCTTGAGCCGCCTGATTTTGTCAAGAATGTAATAATTGTTGAAAAATGCGGATTGAATCTTAAAAAAGGCGTATATAAAGAAATAAATTTTGGCAACCTACAAGCTAATATGACACTTGACAAAAATGGCATTCTGAACCTGCAGTCAAACAGATTTGATATAGCAGACGGAATCTCAACATTGAGAGTTAAAGCGGATTTATCAGAAAAAAACTACTATCTGAGACTTGGATTAAAAGATGTTGATTCAAATATTATTGCATCAGCAATCCTCGGGCTTCCGCGTCAAATAAGCGGAAAAGCAAAAGGGCTGATTGAGTTAAATACAGATAAAACCTTAAAACTAAACGGTGATATAAAATTTAGAATAGCAGACGGTACTATTGAACAAGTAGGATACGTAGAATATATTTTAAAGGTTGCTTCTCTTTTCAGAAATCCGCTTGCAATGATTAGCCCATCAATGGTTGTGGATTTAGTTAATATTCCTGAAGGAAGATTTGACGATATATATGGAGAAATGAAACTCAAAGATAATATTATACAATGGATGAAAATAGAATCTTCTGCACCTGAGTTGGCAACATTTATTATAGGCAGATATGATTTAACTACTAATGACGCTATGCTGAGAGTTTATACTAAATTTTCCGATAAAGGCAAAGGTTTTGCCGGTACACTTAGAAATATATCTCTAAACTCTCTTGCCTCAAAAATTTCTATTAGTTCAAGAAATGAGAGTAATTATTATGCAAATGAACTTTCCATGATTCCTAAACTAAAGACCGGAGAAGAAAGAGCACAAGTATTTTTAACAAAAGTTGACGGTGATATATTAAATTTAAATTTTTTATCATCACTAAAAAGAATTAAGTAGAAAAAATATTAGGTAAAAGTTCCAGATTCGGATATTTTGTTTCTAATTCTTTTTTTAGTAAAGGGTAAATTTTTTCGTTGTTATTTAAAACCATCAAAAGAACACCTTCTGCAAACTGTTCTTTTAAGATTTCCGGGGGGTAAATTTTATAGTTTCCAATTTTAGTACCCCAAGAGGCTGTATTTCTGTCAATTATACCCAGTATATTTGGATTTTTTGATTTTTCTTCGGATAATAATTTTTGAGTAAATATACCGGCTCCCCAAAGAAAAACTTTTTTTTGACCTATAAAATCGTACAAAAAATCAATGGTTATGTGGTTCTTTCTTAGTGCGGGAGAAAAAATTTCCCAGTCATTAGGCATCAGTTCTTTTAATTCACATAAAAATCTGTTATATTGCAAATCGTCACATAGAGAAATTTCCCAGCGAATTGAAGTTAAAAACGCTTGCAAATAAGCTTTTTCAAGAGATTTATACAAGTTTTTTGCTAATAAAAACTCTTTTACAAAAATAGCGGCGCGAATTATATCAGATGCATGGTTTGCTCTGTATGTTTGCACGCTGCCTTCGCGGTTAAATCTATAATTGATAAGTTCATCATCAATTACAACAATTTTTTTTGCACAAATATCTGACATAAAAACAAAACACAAGTCATCAGGCCCAGTGAGTTTAGGAAATCTGAGTTCGTTAGAATCAATTAATTCCTTTTTATAGAGCTTGTTCCAAGGCATAGTACCTATAAGACTAAAGATATCATTAGGAAAATCTTTATATGAAAAAGGTTTATTAAAAGGTGTTATATCAAGATTTATAGGAGAATTTGGATTTCTGCTTTCTGTTATGTTTCCCCAATCATCCACTTTTCGTGAAGAACAAACAGAAATATCCGCATCATATTTAACAATGAGATTATACAATTTTTCAAGCATTTGAGGTTCAAAATAGTCATCTCCATCAACAAATTGAATATATTTTCCACAGGCTTCAACAAGCCCTCTGTTTCTGGCAGAACCGGCTCCTCCGTTTTCTTTTGTAATAATTTTTATTCGTGAATCTCTATTTTTGTATTCTTCAAGAATTACAAGAGAATTGTCTTTTGAACCATCGTTTACACATATAATTTCAAAATCCTGAAATGTTTGATTTAAAAGCGAATCTAAACATTTCGGAAGATATTTTTCTATGTTGTAAACAGGAATTATAATTGAAATTCTAGCCAAAATATTAAACCTCTAAGTACGATTATAAAGGATTTTTTATATTGTGCCAAGTTGAATTTCTTAATCTTGATTTAGGTAATTTAGGAGGTATACTGATATTGAGGGAAAAATGTTATTTTACCCCTCGGAATGGGGCAGTCGAGTCAGAAAGCGTTAGCTTGATGCGAGACGTTTAGAAAATTGACCAAACTGCGCCAAGTATTTGAAAATTTAATA
>CADCNZ010000063.1 GCA_902802935.1 uncultured bacterium
ATGTGCATCTGCGCCTAAAATTTCTCTTGTACGTTTTACTGTTTCGTAAACCTTTCTTGGTGAAGATGTGCCTGATGCATCCTTAAATGCTAACGAATCAAACGGTATGCCGGCATCAAGTATGTTTCTCAAAACTCTTTCATAAAAATCAGGGTCATGAGCGCCTTCACAACCGTATGGAAGTTCCATCATTGTTATTGTAACTTCGTGCTTAAGCCCATATTTCTTAATTGAATTTGCTGAATCAATTAAGTTATTAACATCATTTAATGCATCAAAGTTTCTGATTACATTAACACCGTGTTTTGCAAACATTTTTGCGTGTAAATCAATGACGTCACGAGGTTGTGAATTAAGACCAACTACGTTTACACCACGTGCAAGTGATTGAAGTACTACATCAGGACCAACTGCGTTTCTGATTTTATCCATTGTTTCAAATGCATTTTCATTGCAAAAGAAAATCGGTGCTTGGAATCTTGCCCCACCTGCTGTTTCAAAATGCTTAATACCAGCATCGACAGCAGCCTGAAGAGCCGGAATAAAATCGTCTACGAGAACTTTTGCCCCGAAGATAGATTGGAAACCGTCACGGAAAGACGTATCCATTACTTTAATTTGTTTTGTCATTTTTGTATCTCCATATCATGTAAAAAATTATTATTTTCTGAACATTGCTGCTACTATTGCCGCAGCTATTTCTGAGTCATCACCATTTTTTGTAGACTTAATCTTTGTACCACCAGCAGTTTGAGGAACTGGCTCAGGAAAAACTTTGTTTATTTGTGCAACAGCCCATGACATTACATTCATGCATACAATCATTATACAAAGGAACATAAGCACTGTTCCCATGCCGATTAACATCATTGCAAAGCCTTCGCTTAAAATTTCATTCATAAAATATCTCCTATTAAAAGTATATGTTCTTTGTTATCATTATCAACCAGAGTTAGAGCACCGTTTTCAGTTATATCTACAGCTTTGCCGACTATAGACTTGTCAAAAACTTTTACTGTTATCTCCTCTGAAAGAAAAGCCGCTCTGCTTTTATATTCTTCTCTTATTAATAAAAAGCCTTTCTTTATAAAACTATTGTACATCAAACAAAACCGGTTCAGAACTTTTTTTAAAAATTCTTCTTTATCTATCTCATATCCGATCTCAATATTGAGCGAAGTCGCAGGTTGATCTATTTTATCAAGGAATTCTTTTGTTGTATTTAAGTTAACTCCAAATCCGAGAACCAATCCCAACAATTTATATCCGTCGTTGACAGCCTCGGCTAGAATTCCGGAAATCTTCTTTTTGTTTATTTGTATATCGTTTGGCCATTTGATTTTTGGTTTTACACCATATTCTTCAAAGGTTTGTGACAGAACAAGACATAAAAGTTGAGTTAAATTCGAATACACCTCTAACATTCGATCTGAAGGTTTCAATACAATGCTTGCATATATATTATCTGTTCCGGCATAGCTCCATTTTCTGTTAAGTCTGCCGCGCCCTGCAGTTTGATTATAGGTATAAACTACAGTCATATCTTCAAGATCATGCACTCTCTCTTTTGCATATTTATTTGTAGAATCAACCTCTTCTAAATATATATAATTCATAATCTCAAATCCGAATGTATTATTTATCCAGCTCTATTTTTTTTACCCTAATCTGAACATCCTCAATCAATTTTCTGTTTATTGATAATAAATCGCCTAAAACTGCGACAATTAAAAGTTGTACAGAGGATATCAAAAAAACGGCTCCGAATATTAAGGATTGAATATGACCATTTCCAAACCCTTGAGAATAATAATACAAGAATCTTAAAACTATCAGAGCTCCCATTATTGCACACATGCCTGAAATAAACGCAAAGAAGCGAAATGGTCTGTATACAATAAACATTCTAATAGTTGTTTTCATAGATTTAAAAACATAGTCAAATATATTTTTAACCAGTTTTGATTTTCTTGTTGGAGGATTTACTCCGATTGGAACCGATACAACCTTTAATCCTTTTGCACCGGCTTGAATCAATGTCTCCATTGTATATGTATAATTATCAAATACATTAAGTTTTAATGCGGCAGCTTTTGAAAAAGCTCGAAATCCGCTTGGTGCATCTTCTACATTTGTTGATGACAGTAACCTTAAAACAAAAGTTCCCAATTTTTGTAAAACTTTTTTGACAAACGAAAATTCTTTTATAGATAAAATATCACGAGCACCAACTACTATATCGGCTTCATTTGCAATAATAGGTTTTATAATAGTTTCAATATCAGAAGCTTTATACTGATTATCAGCATCTGTATTTACTATAATATCCGCACCAAGTTTTAAAGATTCATTTAAACCTACTCTGAAAGCATTTGCCAATCCTTTATTAGGTTTAACATTGATAACGAAAGCACCCCATTTTTCAGCAATTTCTGCTGTATCATCAGTTGAACCGTCATTTATTACAAGCACTTCAACTTCATCTACACCTTTGATATTTTTAGGTATACACTCCAGTGTTTGTAAAATATTTTCTCCCTCATTAAAAGACGGTATTTGAATAATAAGCTTTGTCATGTAAAATATTATATATGAAACATAGCAGAGGGAGCAAATGTATCTTATAATTTTACTTGGATTAATTTTAAGACTCTCATTTGTTGATAAATTCGAAGGTCTTTGGAATGATGAATACGTAAGCTGGATGATTGCTTCTACACCATTTAATGACGGTTTTTGGAGTGAAGTGTTAAAACAATGCCACATGCCATTGTACTACTTATATTTGAAGCCATTTGCAAATTGTTCTGATTTAATACTAAGATTGACCTCTCTTGTTCCAGGAATGATAAGCATTTGCATTATGTACTTAGTCGGCAGAGAATATAGTAAAAAAAACGGATATATCGCAGCTTTAATAACTTCTTCATTATCATTTTTAATATATTATTCACAAGAAGTCAGATTTTATTCTCTATTATTCTTATTGTCCTCTATTTCATTATTATTCACAATAAAATTAATAAAGAAATTTAATAAAATCAATTTAATCGGATATATTATTTCATCAATATTGATTTTATTTACTCATGTCCTTGGTTTTATATACGTATTTCTAAATCTCATTTATATTGTTTACAAAAGAAAAAAAATATCAATCAAAATGATTTTATTTAGCATTTTTATATTGATATTACTTTTACCTTTCGGTATAAACATACTCAATATGCTACCTTCATCACAGTGGTGGGGAAATTTTTCATATACTAATATACTATTTTTATTTAGTGATTATTTATCACCAATCCTTACAAATCACATAAACGCCCCTCCTGTATTTTTCTATGACAGAAATATTACAATATGGATTACTTTACCTACAATTATTGGTTTTATTGCAATGTGCTTTGGTATAAAAAATAATAAAGGAATCTCTGCAATTGCATTATTTGCTATTATAGTAATGTCTATTTTGGCAATGACACATAAAATAGTATTTATATCAAAATACCTGATTGAAATATTACCAATAATAATCATTTTGTTGTCAATGGGATTTATCAGATTAAAAAAAATTGGAATAATCCTTTTAACAATATTCATTTTATTTCATATTTCGTGTTTATTTACTCCTTTTTATGTAACTAAGTTGCCTCGCACCGAAGGGCACCGGCTTGTTTGCGAAGTTTTAAAGAAGCATAATTCAAATACAATTATCTTTACGTACTATGAACCTAACAGATTTGACAGATATATAGATTTAAATAATAAAAATACATTATATATTAGCAAAATCAATAGATTTGATTATCTTGATAATCCTTCTAAAATATTGGATAAAATTAAAGGTGGAGAATCTGTATCTGTTGTGTTTCTTGATAGTGTAAGCTTTGTACCATACAACAAAATAAATGATTATGAAAATAAAATTCCTGAAATGTTCATAACTTTTTCAAAAATAAAACATTCAATTTTAGAAAAAGTTAATATAGAGTATAAGGATTGTAAAATTGACACAATTGGCTCTTGGACTGTTATTTCAGGAATAAAAAAATAAACAATTAGCATACATAATTCAAAAAAATGTTAAAGAAAATGTTGACATTTTCATATTTTTTAAATAGTATTATCATATAGTCGCAGACAGTTAGTATCCATAGCGGATTTAATTCATAGAAAAAATGAGCTAGCCGAGATTACATACAATATAAATAGCTTATAATGTTTTGTAGATTTTGCGACTAAAAAAGATTGCAAAATCTTTTTAGTATTATAAAGGTCGAGCGGAATATAATCCGGTAATTATATAAATAGTCATTAAATATAATTAATGAACAGAAAATAAACAAAAGGAGCAAAAAATGTCAACAAAAGCTTTCAAAGACGATAAGATTAAACTTATCAAAGAAAAAATTGATAAAGCTCAAGTTGCTATTGTTACCGAGTACAAAGGTTTAAGCGTAGAAGAAATTACTAAGCTTAGACGTGAGCTTCAAAAAGGTGGCGGAGATTACATGGTTACAAAAAATACCCTTGCAAAAATCGCTATCAAAGAAACTCCATATGAAGTATTGAGTGATTCTTTAAAAGGACCAATTGCTATTGCATTTGGTTTTGAAGATCAGGTAGCACCGGCAAAAGCTTTATCTAATTTCATTAAAGAAACTAAAAAAGGTGAAATTATTTGCGCTGCATTAGATGGTCAATTACTATCCGCTAATGAAGCAAAAGCTCTTGCAAATATTCCTTCAAGAGAAGAAATATACGCAAAAATGCTTGGTTGTCTCAATTCACCTGCATCAGGTATAGCAAACTCTCTCACTGCTGTTATGTCTCAACTTACAAGAACTATGGCAGCTGTTAGAGATACAAAGACTGCTTAGTCTTAAACTTAAGTCTTCCGGATGAATATCAGGAATGACAACGTATAACAGAAAACAATAAAACAAAATAAAAGGAGAAAATCATGAGTGTAGAATCTATTTTAGAATCAATTGAAAAATTAACTTTATTAGAAGCATCTGAATTAGTAAAAG
>CADCNZ010000064.1 GCA_902802935.1 uncultured bacterium
AGCATAGATTCTTGTAATCTCATCTATATAATGCTTTGGAATATCATTTCTCTTGTTACCCAAAGATTTACGGCGTTTTTCAAACATTCCGTTTGCGTTAATCAGTTGAACTTTACCTTTTCTGCGGTTTTCTTTCTTGTTAGAAAGTACCCAAATATACGTTGCTATGCCTGTATTGTAGAAAATGTCATTCGGTAGAGCAATAATAGCTTCAAGTAAATCATTCTCTAAAATATACTTTCTGATATTTGATGGGCCTGAATCAGCATCGCCTGTAAAGAGTGGTGAGCCGTTATGAATAATAGCAATTCTGCTTCCACCCTGTGAAGGTTCTTTCATCTTTGCAATAGCAGTCAAAAGGAATAACATTTGTCCGTCACCAACTGCCGGAAGTCCTATCCCGAATCTTCCGCCTGCTCCTAACTTTGCCTCATCTTCAACTGCTTTTTTGTCATTCTTCCATTCTCTGCCAAATGGCGGATTAGATAGGATATAGTCAAAAGTTTCGCCTTTAAAATTATCATCCGATAAAGTATTTCCACATCTGATTTTATCTGCATCATTACCTTTAATGAGCATATCTGCTTTACAAATAGCAAATGTTTCGTCATTGATTTCTTGACCGAATGGCAACAATGTTGCTGAACTATTTAACTTTTTCAAATAATCTTCTGCAACTGATAACATACCACCAGTTCCACAAGCAGGGTCATAAATAGTCTTTGCAACATTGCTTGTTAAAATATCGTTATCATTAGTAAATAAGATATTTACCATAAGCTCAATAACTTCTCTTGGAGTGTAGTGTTGTCCTGCATCTTCATTATGTGCTTCTGAAAAACGTCTGATGATTTCTTCAAATATATAACCCATTTCAAGATTTGATATTTTATTAGGGTGTAAATCTGCTTTAGGAGTAGTAAATTCTTGTATAACAATATACAAAAGGTTTTTATCTGCAAGTTTTGTTATTTCGTTATTAAACTCAAATTTATCAATAATTTGTCTTACATTAGAAGAAAATCCATTTAAGTAGTTTTTAAAGTTTGCCTCAATATTGTTTGCATCATCTAATAAGCTTTCAAAAGTGTATTTGCTTGTATTATAAAATTCATAGCCGGATGCTTTCTTCAAGAATTGTTCACGCATAGGAAAATCTTCAGCCATAGAGTTATGCTTATCTAATACTGACTGTTTGGTATCTGCTAAAATACAATCAAATCTTCTTATAACAGTCAAAGGTAAAATAACTTTGCCGTATTCGTGTGGTTTATATACCCCTGTTAATTTATCAGCAATAGCCCATATAAGATTGGCTTTTTCATTTACATTAGATGTCAAACTCATTCTTAAACTCCTTTTTTTAATTCTACCATGAATTTCTTTAAAATTAATGTATGTAACAATTTCAGCATAAATTTTTACTATGTCCGAATTTGACATTGTAATGGTTTATAATATTATGCTTAAAATATTATAAATATTGATATTTAGCAGATTATTGTTATAATAAAACTATCGTTTCATGGCAATTTATTGCCAAAAGACCGTTGAGTTCTTTAGACCGCCGTCTTTCGTCTTAACGGTCAAGAATAATCGTCAAGTTGGTTTGGTTACCGCCTTACAATTTGGCGGTTATTTGTTTCTATATTTATCTAAAGCAAATTGTTCAACAACAATCATATCATTCTCTGCGGAGCGAATAGAAGAACCTTCAAAAAATAGACGAGATTTATACCAATGCAGACATTTTTCGGGTGTAACTCCATATTCAGCCATTAATCGGTCTAATTCTTTGAATTCGCAATATCCATTTTCAAAATTTTTAACCATTAGAAATGCCGCTGTGTCATCCAGATCCTCAACCCCAAAACGATTTTCTTTAAATATAAAAGTTTTATCAAATGTGTCTATATTTTCATTTATTTTTAATGCACTTCTTAAAAGATATCTATTCCATTCGTAACCTTCATTTAATGATGGCAATAAATCGCCATATTTAGATATAACATCGTCATATTTAATTATGGGTGATTCAAACTTGCTTTTTGATATAATTTGCATCAAAGCAAATAAATCTTCTTGAAATTCGTCTGAATATCCCAATACATTATTGTGAACATAAACTTCATTTGCATATTCAAATGCAAATTTTGCAACAAGATCTACAATAATATATTTTGTATCTTTGAGACCTTTATTAAGACAGAATTCTGAAATTTCAGGGAATGTTACGACTTTATTTTCAAGAGATTTTTCCTCAACAAATTTATCTAATATGCTTAAGTAAGATACACTTTCGTTAAAATGTTCTTCTTTTTTGACATATATATAATTATCGACAACAATATCTTTCCCCGATAATTTTGGACTTAACAATCTTCCCATAAAATTAGGTGAAATATCCTTATTAATAACCGCAAACCAATTTTCAGGATATTTATTTCTTATTTTTCTTAAATGCAAAAATGCAGATTCACTACTGTTTAACTCATTTTGCATAATATTTATTAACTCGCTTAGTTTAGCATCATTAACTGTAAAGTTATTTTTATGATAGTATGTTCCATCGTCACAATATATAGAATTACTCCTGTTGTATAAAAATGCAATTTGATGAGGTTTCCAACCTCTTTTGTTGCATAATTCTTCAATTAATTCATCTGTTGTAACACCATTGGTGTTTTGAAGAATATAATTTTCAAAGGCTTCCAAAATACTCAATTCAAGATTTGAATTTTCATTGTCTCTTATTTCAGATCTCAATATATTAATTCTTGGATTATTTTTATATTTAATTAAACCAAGTAATGCGTATTCGTTTGGAATATTTGCATTATGAAACTTATTTTTATTTTCATCAAATATTGCTTTTGGCTTTAATCTATATAAACCATTATTAAATTTGTTTAATATTTCTGATATTGCCTCATCAACCACACTCCAATCAGGGTTTACGTTATTAATATGAATGTATAATCCTCTACCCCACCAAACAATATCTTTATATTCTTTAATTTTAGATACTATATATCTTACCGCTTTATTTTGAATTTCGGGACATTTTTCAATTAGTGGTTGTAAATCTTGCAAGACTTGTGTTTCTTTTTCTTTTTCGATAGGAAGATGAATTCCATTCGGATAGAGTTTTTCTAACCAATACAATAATTTTTCATTTCTTTCCTGGGTTGAACGTCTGCCCGTATTTAAAATAGGTTTATATAAATTATTGTCAATTTTTACAAAATATTTTTTTTGAAATATTAAAAATAAATTATCAAAAATATTATTATAATTATAATTTTGAGTTTCATTATTATTAAATAGTTTTTGGATTAATGATTTTTCAAAAATATTTTTTAATTCTGTAGAATCTACTGTATCTGACGAATTATCATATAATTTTATTGATTGTTCAAATATGTCTTGAATATTAAATCCTTTTTTTATTATTAAATTATTCTCAAAATCAATGTCAAAACATCTATATTCTATTTTTTGTATTATAAAATCAATTAATTCTGAATGAGCAATATTGATAGAATTTGATTGAAAAATCATACTTCCCAAGCCGTTTAACAATTGTTCAATTTCTTCATTTATTATTTGAAAGTCAGGTGTAATAAGGTTAATTATTTTTTTAATGCTGTTATTTTCAAGTTGCCTTATACGTTCCCTCGTACATTCATATAATTGCCCAATTTCTTCTAACGTTTGTTTATCGCATCCGATTCCATATCTTCTTTTAAGTATATCGAGTTCTCGCTCATTTAATTGTGATCTTTTTTTTGATTCATTATTCTCAAAAGTTTTGAACAATAGGTTAGTGATAAGATTTTCTATTAAAATTAAATGATTTCGATTTAATAATTCAGAAACATCCTTTTTTAGAAGTTCTTTTTCTTGAAAATATGAAAGTTTAATAGGTGTTTTATTGATTCCTAATTCTTTTAATTTGTTTTCAATTATTGCAATTTTTTCAAAAAATATTTCTTGATTTACTAATTCATCATTCTGCACAAAAATGTCAGGGAAAACATTAGCAAGCAAACCAACATTCTTAATTCCATATTTTTGGCAAGCATCAATAATCCATTCGTCATTAAATATATCCGTAATTTTGTAAAAATAATTTTGTGGAATTTCTACATGTACTGGTACATAGTTTTTAAATTGTTGTATTCCGTACTTATTTAGATAACTATAAATATTTTCAATTTCCTTATTTTTTAGATTTGAATTATTAATATTTTTAAGAAATTCTCCAATATTTTTTATATTTTCATTCTTTAATTTATCCTTTAATTTTGCAGGTAAATCTATTTGACTAAAATCTAAATTATAGATATTTTCGTCAATTTCAGAATAAGAATTATCTTTTTGAACATCTGTATTTTTAATATCACTATTTATTTCTTTTAGTCTAAACACCGGTTCATAATAGCCACATTCATCAATATATTTTTCAATTTCGTCAATAGTTTTTTGACCTACATTTTTTTTAGTTTTGAATTCAGCTAAATTTAATGTTGGCAGTTTCTCGATTGTATCGATTCCATTTGCAACAAGACAGTTGATTGTCCTTGTTGACAAATCTGCATTAGTTATAGGTGTACTCGTTTCTTCATCTTGTGCTGAAATGCTTATATTATTTATATTTTTTTCTACTTTTTCTGCAATTGATTTATTTTTATATTCTTCTTCGCTAACTTCTGAAATAATAACGGGTGAATTATCTGAAATTAGTTTTTCGTCAGTTTTGGTTTTATTAAATGGCTTAAAAAACTTAAAATATTTTGCAAACTTTGAAAACAATTAATTACCCCACTTTCAAGTTTTAATATTAACATAAAGTTATATTTATATTAAACTACTAGATTAT
>CADCNZ010000065.1 GCA_902802935.1 uncultured bacterium
AAGAAATCTCGTTTGCAGTTAAAGACATAGTTGCTTCAGACAGCAAGGTTGATGATGTTGAGACAGAAATCGCAGAAGAGTTTGAAGGTGCTGTTGCAAACACAAAGTCAGGCGTAACATATGAAGATGTTGCTGATGATACGGACATTCAGTATGTCGTTCTGCCGAATGCGATTAAAGAAAACATAATCGTTTCAGATGCTGAAAGTGTTAAAAGCTCATATTCATTTGATATTGATATCGGTGATTTGTCATACAGATTAAATGCTGATAACAGCATTGAAATCATTGACTCTGATAACAATGTCAAATTCACAATTCCTGCGCCTGTAATGACAGACAGCAAATTTGCTTTCTCATATGATATCGGCGTAAGCATTACTGATAACAATAACGGAACAATCACACTTGTCTATTCTCCTTCAAAGGAATGGGCAAGTGCTTCTGATCGTGTTTATCCCATTACTATCGATCCTGCTATAGTCTGCAATGACTATGATGGCTGGGTAGAAGATACCTTCGTTTTCAATGATACCACAAATGCATCTTCTGCAAACTCTACGGGATATAGTGAAGCTCTTGCATTGGTTGCGAACCGCAGCGAAATAGTAAACGAAGTTACTGAATCGTATAGCGGTGAAGTATACACCAGAATAAATAACGATTTGTTTTCTTCTTTTGGAGACGGTATTGTTTTCACAAATGTTCAGTATGTTTTTTCAGGCGCTGTAAGGGACGGAAGTGTTGGTATTAAGGAAATTACTTCTTCGTGCGATTTCGAAACCGTTACATATAATACAAAGCCAACATTGGATACTAGTGTTGTTGATTTTTATACCGGAGCGTCTTCGATAGGCAATCAAGTTTCTGAATTAGAAATTGTGAATTTTGACATTACCACTTTGTTCAATTCATGGATTAATGGCGAAACAAATAACGGATTTGCAGTTGCAGCGCTTGATGATTCCGCCACCGCAATCCTTATGCTTAATGGAGAACTCAACTTTTTTGGTTCTCATACTTATTCAACCACTTTAATAGCTGACTATGTTTATTCAGCTGGTTACGATGAATCATACAATTATCATTCGCAAGAACTCGGCAAAGCCGGAACAGCGTATATAAATGATTTTACAAGAGAGTTATTCCTTAAAAGAGATGATATTGCAATCAGTGGCAATGTCATGCCGGTTTCAGTTTCGTTTATGTACAACAGTGGCATAAATGAGTATTTTAGTTATAATGAAAGCGTTAACGGTAATTATGTTACCCCTGCGGAAGTTTATGGTAATAATTGGATAACCAACTACAACCGCTTAATCTATTTGAATCTAATTTCGTCAGACGCCGGATTGTTATATGCTAATTACTTAACCGAAAATGGTAATATCATTAGTTTTGCTGTTGAAATGCAACTTGACGAAAACGATAATGAGGTTATAGTTTTCGTTGAAGAAGGCAATTCGTCAGGTTATAGTATGGAGTTGCTTGAAACACCATCAAACTACAACGGAAGTTATTGTGATTATATCAAAATTACTCGTCCTGATGGCACAGCTGAAAGATTTGATGAAAACGGAAGATTGATCTCTGTTACAAAAACTGTCATGACAGATGAGACACCTAATTACCAAACAATTACAGTAAATTATGTCAGTGATCTTTCAAATGACAATAATTTTTTAGCCATAGATTATATCACAGACGGCGTTGGAAGAAAGTATCAATTTGTGTATGATTCGGTGTCCGGACTGTTAGCAAGCATACAGTGTTATGATTCGGATAACGCTGTAATTAAAGCTGCAAACAATTCGACTGCTATGTGCAATACCTATACTTATTCTGCACAGTCCAATCTTATAAGCGTTTCTTTTAACGGTGTGGACAAGTTTACTTATGATTATGATACACAGAGTAATAATCTTACACAGATTGAACTCGGTAATCAATATAAGGTAGTTTATACATATAACAATGGCTCGAATACGATTTCTCAAATGAAAGAATATGCAAAGCCGTCAGTCAATGAAACTTACGCAGAAGGTTCAACAATTAACATTGTACAGCAATCTCCATATCAGGTTCAGTTTTCTAATGGTGATAATTATAGCATTGTCGAACAGTTTAATGCCGATGGTACACTCTTTGCCACAATTGATAACCGTGGGAACTATTCATTAGGTTCAAAAGTTTCAACAAACCTTCTTCCGAACAATAGTTTTGAAAACGGATTATCTTCTTGGACCGTTTCTGGCATTACATCGAATGATATAACAACTGATACAGCCGATTCAGCAACACATTCACTTGATATAACTGCAAGCATTCTTTCAAACAAAGAGATTTCTCAGATTGTTGCTGTACCGGATGGAGATGTGTACACTTTTTCAGCTTATATTAAGAGCGATGAAGTGGATGTAGATAACAAGCTTACTATAAAAATTGAAGCAGTTGATAATCAGAATAACTTGTTCAACAGTAATACTCGTACAATAGCTGCAACCGCTACTGAATACACAAGATATTCGGTTCAGCTGCCATATACACTGGATGAATTCGTAGCTGTTAAGGTTACCATCGGCCTTGATAATGCAACAGGAAACTTCAATATTGATACTCTTCAGCTTGAAGCCGGAAACGGTATCGGAAATTATGATTACTTAATCAATGGAGCTCTCGAGCTTTATGACGGTTCGGTTTCTTCTTGGTCAACAAGTGGGACATATTCATCAGGCACTGCCAGTATCCTTGGGAACAATGTAAATTATATTGAGTTTGACAACGACGCATCTTCAGCAGCATCCAAATCGATTTCACAAACAGTTGCCATTAATGGTAAAAAAGATGATATTGTTACTTTTGGTTGTTGGGCGAAAGGTAATGTCGCAAACAACGGTGAAAATACTACAGTCACAAGGATGACAGAAACTGAAGAAATATCGCTTAATAACAAGTCCGACAGAATTGCAGGGATTAAGTTCGAATACACATATACCGATGAAAGAAATGAACAACAGACAGAAACAATCACTAAATCTATTAACGGTTGCGTTCAAGACTGGCAATTTTTATCAGATAGCGTTATACTTAAAGGAAATTCTGATACTATTACGGTTTCGCTTTTGTTAGAAAAAACAACTGGAAACATTTCATTTGCGAAAGCTTTTCTGTCTAAAGACAAGTATTCTTTTGATATTCTGGAAGAGCCAGAACCCTTAACAATAGAAGGAGGATATCATGAGGCAAATGTGTTCTATTCCGGTGATGGTGAAGATGACCCAATAGGTGAGGAGTCCTATTGTATCTGTGGAGAACACTGTGCATATGGTGTGGGTTGCCCTTGCACATGTACGAGTGAAGAAGAGTGCAATTGCTCTGAATGTCAAAAGCTTTTCGATATAATATTTGATAGTTTTGGTAACATATCGTCCATTATTGTAAAAGGTATTGAGTTTAATAG
>CADCNZ010000066.1 GCA_902802935.1 uncultured bacterium
CCGATTTCTAACTGAAAACTTTTTGTTTCCGGTACTGTCATTTTTCCTTCTTTCTCCGGCTACTCGAAAGCCGGATGCTTCCATTAAGTTATATTTATTCTCACCTACGATTATACAAGAAACATAAAAAAGGAAAAAGTTATTTTGTTTTAAAAGGTTCAATTGTTAAGTTTTTTATTATTTTTTCTTTGTAACCTGATTCGTCAAAAATTAGTAATTTAACCACAAGTTCTACTCTATTTGAAACTTTGAATTTTTGATACAAAGACGAAATGTGTACTTTAGAAGTATGAGTAGAAATGCATAAAATATCTGCAATCTCTCTGTTTGTATAGCCTTTGAGAACGAGGCATAAAACTTCTTCTTCCCTTTGGGTAAGTTTATACATAATTCCAAAATTTCCTATAAAATCTCTCTCCTTATTGTTTTACAATAACGTTTTATATCATTACAATAAGCCGTTTGTCTTATTTTTTGATGAATTTATATGTATTTATACAAATATATGTGTCAAATTAAGTAAATTAATAAATGTAAACAAATGTAACAAAATAAAAAAGCCCTGAAATTAGGTAAATTTCAGATACTTTATATATATAAGATGGTATTATAGGACGAGTAAGATGGCAAGTGAACTTAATAATATATTGAATAATCTTGGTATTAAGAATTCATCGAATCCAACTTCAGCATTGAATTCGCTTGCATCTCAAGTAGGCGGTGCTAACTATAATGACATTGCTTGGTTTGCAAGCGCTTTAACCACAATGCAAGGTACTGATGATAGTCAGAAAGTATCAACGATTACCAATATGGCTCAAAAAGTATTGAGTATATTTTCTGATTTAAGTACTAATGATGAAGCAAAAGCGGCTAAGGACGTTACTAAGAATGATAAAAGTATAGATGAAAACGGTAAAAAAATTGAAGAAACTTATAGTGCATTGAACGATAGGCTTCAAGAAATATTAGAAAAATGCGACGGTAACAAAGGTTTAATTGATAACGCATTGAAAACTATAGAAGAACTTGGCGGAGATAAAGGAAAAATAAAGGAAAAACAAGAAGAATTAGATAAACAATTAGAAATTATAGAAGAAAACAAAGCGAAATTAAATGACCCTAATTGTGAAGATAAAAAATCCGCATTGGCTGCTATTTTAGGAGCTGTTGGTCAAATAAACACGTTAGTACAATCAGTACAAGAATATCAGTCACAAATAGAAGAACAAACTCAAGTTGTTAATAATGCTGTTCAGGAAGTACAACAAGATGCCGAAGCAATGCAAGGTATTATTGCCGAAGGTGTTGAAGATGCACAAACTTTAACTCAAAATGTATCGGAAAAAACAATGGAAACAGCTGTAGAACAGGCTAATGGTATACAAAAAACAACATTAGGAACTGCGCAAATTTCTGCAGGTACTGCCGCAGAAGCTAATCCGTTTACTGCTGCAACAGGTGCAAGACTTATTGCAAGCGGAACAAGCAAAGTTGGCGGCGGAAAAGATTTGATGATAGGTGCAATAAACGGATTTAAAGAACTTGCTCAAAACAGTGCAAATATAAATTCAGGACTTGAAAATTTCGTTAATTTTGCACAAGGTATAGGTCAATATAGTTCAGGTATAGTTGATTTGGCAGGCGCATATAACTCTACCGTGGAACCGATGATTACTTCAATCGGCAGTTGGGAGGCTGTTTCTGAAGCTAATCAACAATTAGAAACATATGTTGCACAATATTCTCTAGGGGTTGAGAATAAAAACCAAGCTGAGAATACATCAACAAATAAATCAGATAATGAATCATTACAAGGTCAAAAAGAATATCAAAAATTTGATTTTGATACAAGCATATTTAAACAAGCATTTCAAAATACTAAAAAATAAATAAATTGTTTAATTTTATAATACTCCTTTTTGATGTAAAATTTACACAAAAGGAGTGTTTTTATGATTTATGAAAATGTACTTGAGCTTATTGGAAATACCCCGCTAGTAAAGTATTCTGATAATATCTGTTTAAAATTAGAATATTACAATCCCTCAAATTCTATAAAAGACAGAGCCTCTTATTCAATGTTAAAAGGTGCAATAGAGCGAGGTGAAATTAATAATGATACTGTTGTAATTGAACCAACCAGCGGTAATACAGGAATTGGTCTTGCTATGTGTTGTGCAGTATTGGGACTTAGGCTTATTATATGCATGCCTGAAAGTATGTCAATTGAACGAAGGAAGACTATGAGTGCATATGGAGCAGAACTTGTATTAACACCAGCTTCTGAAGGAATGAAAGGGGCTGTTGATAAAGCAAATGAGTTAAAGACTTTACATCCCAATAGTTATATTCCAATGCAATTTTCTAATCCAGATAATCCAAAAGCTCATGAACAAACTGCTAATGAGATTAAAAATGCAGCTGAAGGAAAAGGTGTTGTTGTAGTTGCAGGAATAGGTACAGGAGGTACGGCATGCGGTATAAAAAAATATTTTCCGGAAGCAATAGTATATGGAGTAGAGCCTGCAGAAAGTCCTCTGTTTAGTGATGGTTATGCAAGCTCACACAAAATTCAAGGTATAGGAGCAAATTTTATACCGGAAATATGTAAAGGAAATAATTTGGATGGAATAATAACAGTAAAAGGTGATGATGCCATTGAAACTGCAAAAGAATTAGCTAAAAACCATGGTATTTTTTGCGGAATATCAGCAGGAGCAAATCTGTATGCCGCAAATCAGCTTGCGAAAAAATATACCGATAAATTAATTGTATCAATTGTTCCTGATAGCGGTGAACGTTATCTTTCTGTTTGGTAATTTTCAAATTTGAGGTGATATAATAAGCTTATGTTAATTAGAGCGCTGAACAAAATAAAAGAAGACATAAAAGTTATTTACGAAAAGGATCCTGCGGCAAATAACCTCGCCGAGGTTATATTCTGTTATCCGGGATTTCAAGCACTATTGTTTCATAGAATTGCGCATAAACTTGCATATTGGAAAGTGCCGTTTCTTCCAAGGTATATTTCATATCTAACAAGGATTATTACAGGTATAGAGATTCACCCAAAAGCCAGAATAGGAAAACGCTTGTTTATTGACCACGGTGAAGGTGTCGTAATAGGTGAATCTGCTGAAATCGGTGATGATGTATTAATATATCAGCAGGTTACATTAGGCGGAACCGGTAATGAACACGGGAAAAGACATCCTAC
>CADCNZ010000067.1 GCA_902802935.1 uncultured bacterium
AAAAGCTATGAACTTTTTATCGTGCATAGCTGTTGATTAGGGATATGTGTATCGTCGTTTTTTAAGGAGTATAGTTATATATTAGCAGTACACGGCTAAAATAAAATCATAAGAATGGAGGATTTTTGTAATAAATCTTAACAATTATTTAAAAATTAATTATATAGCTCAATTTGGCTAAAACCTTATAATTAGCCAAACTTGATAATTTTATTATTGAAATAGATTTATTATATATTAGAATTTCTATATATAGACTGGACGGGAGTTGTTTTTATGAATTTTGACAGAAAAAAGATAATTATACAAATATTGGCATTTACAGGTCTATTGTTAACCATAAAACTGGCAATGATATATTATGTTGCAAATTATGAAAAATATGCTCTTGCAAGTTTTTGCAGTGTAAATGAAATTATCGATTGTGACGGTGTTGCAAGGACAACAGCTGCTCAATTCTGGGGAATTCCTCTTGCGTATTGGGGAATGTTTTTCTATATAACAGTATTGTTTTTAACAATTGTTGATTATCTTAAGCATATAAAATTTTTAAAATTTTTAGAAGTATTTAAAAATCCTATTTCGTACATAACAGTATTAGGTTCGGTCGCTTTTTGCGTGTCTATGATATTAGCATTAATAAGTGCATTTCGAATTCATAAAGTATGTATTCTATGTGTGATTACATATTTTGTAGATTTGGGTATAGCGCTTGTTGCCTCAAAGGGACATTTTAAAAATGTAATAGAAGATTTTAAACACACTGTAATTGATTTTATTGATGGAGCTAAAAAATATACAAAGACATTTATTGTTTTGTTGATAGCTTCAGTGTCGTTTTTAGTATACAGCGGTGTTACATATAACTTTGTCCCGCATATAAAGAAAATTCAAGGTATAAAAAAATATAGAGATATGAAAAAAAATCCTTACAGAGTTTCAGGAAACTTGCTTGGAGCAGAAAATCCTGATGTAACAATAGAGCTATATTCTGATTTTGTCTGTCCGCTATGTTATATACATAACATAATGCTTCACAAAGCTGTAAAAGAATTTCCTAATATAAAGGTTGTTCATTATGATTTGCCGTTTGATAAAGAGTGTAATCCAAATATCGGCATAAATATGCATCCAAAAGCTTGTTTTATGGCAAAAGGCTCAATTGCTGCACGAAACCAAGGAAATTATTGGGAAATGAGTTCTTTGCTGTATGAAAAACAACCTGTAAATGAAGCCGAAATGCTAAAATTGGCGGATAAATTAAATTTTGATAAGGAGAAATTTCTTAAAGATTTTTACTCCGAAGAAACTTTAAGATTAATAGAAAAAGATATAGCAAAGTCTGAATCAAAAGGTTTGGACAGTACACCTACAATGTATGTGAACGGTGATAAATATGTAGGAATAATGCAGTATGATGATTTAAGGGACATATTGATAAAACATGGAGCAAAACGAAAATAATAAAATTTTAATACATGCATGCTGCGGAATATGTTCCGGCTATCCCATTTCTATGCTGAAAGATATGGGATATGACCCTGTCGTATATTTTTACAATCCAAATATTAATACAAAAGAAGAGTATGAAAGGCGTCTGAAAGCGCAAAAAGTTGTTTGCATGTACCACTGGGTAAATTTAATAGCAGAAGAATACAAACACCAAGAATTTCTTGATGTAGTAGAGGGCTTAGAAAATGAGCCTGAGCGAGGAAAGCGTTGTGATAAATGTATTGAACTCAGACTTAAGAAAGCCTCTTGTAAAGCAAAAGAGTTGGGTATAAATAAGATGACAACTTCACTTGTTATAAGCCCTCATAAAAATTATGAAAAAATTACAGAGATAGGCAAGTCCGTGTCTGATGGAATAGAGTATATAGCAATAGATTTTAAGAAAAAAGATGGATTTTTAAAAACAAATAAACTCTCCAAGGATTTAGGTATATACAGACAAAATTATTGCGGTTGTGAATTTGCATATAAACAAATCTAATTATATGATGTATTAAGGATTATAAGGTTTTAATTAATACAGTTTCATAATGTATTTGCTTACCAGCTAAAATATTTATCAAAATCGACATCTTCAAAGTTGCAGAGCAGATGAAAAATCTCGTCATCATCATCAAGTCTTTGAAAATTGTATTCATCAAAAAGCCAGTATTTAGGGTTTATACCTTTAACCCGAACGATATTTTTATCTCTAAGAATTTGCAGCTTCTTTTTAACGGTTTCAAGCGGAAGGTTTACAAGCTTTGCAAGCTCAACCGCAGTAATGCCGTCATCATTACTGTACTTATCAGGGGTAAGGAACATGAGCTCCAAACCAACCATTTTAAGGGACGTATCTTCAGCTTCTTGCGAACTCATCATAATTAAATTATAAACTATTTGATTTGCGAATGGAATACAATGAAAAATTGATTTGATATAAAAATAATTTTTTTATACAATGTAGTCGATGGAATCGGGGTTAGAAAATACAAAAAAAGCTATTATTTGGCTGACACTAGGTCACATGGTATGCGATATTTATGGCGGATTTTTAAATCCTATAATGCCGTTTATTGCTGCTAAACTAGGATTTTCGATGGCAATAGCAACTGTAATTATAAGTATAGCGCATATATGTTCTTCAATGATGCAGCCTGTTTTTGGATTCTTTGCTGATAATATGCTTAAGAGGTTTTTCATATTTTGGGGCTTAATATTAGCTTCGCTTTTTATCCCTTTAACGCCATTAGCACCGAATGTCGGATTTTTATTGGTATTTATGATTCTTGGTGCTTTAGGAGGAAGTTTTTTCCATCCGCAATCTTTAGGTTTTTTAAATTATTTTTCAGGTGAGCATTGCTCTGACAATATGGGTGTATTTATGAGTATGGGCTCGTTGGGATTTGCATTTGGACCTTTGCTGGCTGCTTTGATAACACAAGTACTTGGTCTTGACATGATTGCATATACTTCAATTTTTGGGCTCATTCTTGCCTTTTTAATGTTTTATTGTGTTCCTAAACTTTCTTTGACTGAAAAAAAACCGGAACATAAAGAATTTATAACATCGTTTAAAGAGATACTCGGAAACCGTCAAATGGACTTGTTGCTCCTTGTAGGTATGTTAAAATCCCTAATAACAAACAGTTCTTGTATATTATTGCCGTTTTTATGGAAAAATATGGGTGCCAGCCCTTTTTATATAGGATTTGCTTTGTTTTTATTCGTATTTGCAGGAGCTCTGGGCTCCTTTGCAAGCCCAAAATTTGAAAAATTAGTAGGCTCAAAACCGATAATATATTTTTCAATGTGGGCAACTTTCCCTATGATGCTGGCATTTGCTTTAACGTACAAATCTCATCCGCACATATCTCTTATAACCTTTTTTATTATGGGTTTTACTACAATGCTTGCTCAACCGGTTATTATGGTGTGGGGACAAAGAACTTTGCCTCAATATAAGAGTATTGTAGCGGGATTTATAAATGGTTTTTGCTGGGGAATAGTGGCTCTTTGTGTATCAATACTGGGCACTGTGGCAGAACAATTTGGAATTATGAAAGTGCTTGTTGTGATAAGTATTTTGCCTGTTTTTGCATCTTATTTTGTAAAATATTTGAATGAGCATAAATTGGCAAATACAGATATTTGATTTTATGGTAAAATTTTGACATTTATTATATAATCAATCAGGGAGTAAATTTTGAAAAAGTTTATAAAATATATACTATATAAACGCAGAAATATGAGATTGCTTGATAAGTACATTTTAAAGCAGGTTATTGAGATGTTTATAATGGGTGTTTTGGTGTTTACGTCTATTATTTTTGCGTCAGATACTTTTATAACTTTAATTAAACAGATTTCAATGTATGGAATCCCCTTTAAAATAGCTATTTTAATTATTATATTGCACTTACCGCAGGTATTTGTAATGACGATCCCTATGGGTGTT
>CADCNZ010000068.1 GCA_902802935.1 uncultured bacterium
AAAAACTGTATATACAACAGTTTTAAGAACTTTTTTAAATTGTTTAAACGCAAACGATAAACATAACGGTTACGAAATTGATTCACTTGCGCATAAAATGCTGGATAGCGCGGTTGAAGGCTTTAAATTTAATCACGGTTTGGGGCACGGTATAGGAATAAATGTCCATGAAGCACCTCCTAATCTTTCGCAAAATGAAATTGCAAAAACAGAAATTGTTGACGGAATGACATTTACAATTGAGCCGGGATTGTATAACGAAAAACATTTTGGTGTAAGATTGGAAAACTCTTGCTATAAAATGAACGGAAAAATTCACTCATTTGTAAAAATGGGGTACGAAGGTAAACTAATAAACTATACTATGCTAAATGAACAAGAAAAAGAATGGCTTAAGGAATTTGAAATTTTATGAAGATTACAAGTGTAAATAATGAATTAGTAAAAGAGACATCTAAACTTCTGCAAAAAAAATACAGAGAAGAAAGCGGATTGTTTTTACTGGAAGGTGAAAAATGTATTGAAGAAGCTATAATATCAGGCATTGAGCTTACAAATGTCTTTGTTATGGAAGGATATGAAAAATTTTCTAAATTCAACCCAATTGAAACAACAGAAGCTGTTTTATCTAAAATTTCTTCTACTTCTTCTGCTCCGAAGGCGATTGCTGTTGGTAAAAAACTAAAAACACAATGGTCAAAAAACTTCAATAAAGTAGTACTTCTTGAAAATATTAAAGATGCCGGTAATTTAGGAACTATACTAAGAACATCTGCGGCTTTTGGTATCGATGCTATAATTCTATTCGGAGATACTGTAGATTTATATAATCCCAAATGTGTTCGTTCTTCTGTCGGAAATTTGTGGAAAATACCGGTATTTTCAGAAATATCTGACATTGACTGGTTAAAGGATAATTTCAAGGACTTTGAAATTATTGCAACTTTGCCCAAAAGCAAAAATACAGTCTTACTTGAAGATTATAAACCTTCTCCCAAAGTACTGGTTATGTTTGGAACTGAATCAGACGGATTGAGCGAAGGACTTAAAAGTCTTGCGACAAAAAATATTACTATAGAAATGAGCAAAAATGTAGAATCACTAAACTTAAGCATCTCCGCAGGTATAATCTTGTACCGTATCAGAAATTTATAAGCTTTTTGCCGGTATTTACACTCCCCTTGTATTTGTTTTTTCAAATACAACACGACTTTGACTTAATGCAAGAACTCTTAATGAACATGCGCCTTTTGATTTGTCTATAACACCTATACTTGATAATCTTGCGAGTACAAATTCATTTAAATCTTCAGGTGCAATATAAAGAGGACAAGCCTTGTCACATACTTTTTTTTGATTAAACGGACATGTCATAAAAATTTCTCCTTTATTCTTGACCTAATTCTTTCATTGCTATTTCAAATTCTTCATCGTTCGGAGCCTTCCCATGCCAGCCCGCTTGATTTTCCATAAAAGATACCCCTTTACCCTTTATTGTATTAGCTATTATAGCGCAGGGACGTGTGCTCTTTTTTGCATGCAAAAAAGCTTCATATATTTGATTATAATCGTGACCGTTAATTTCTGTTACATCCCAATTAAATGCCCTTAATTTATCATGTAAATTATCTAACCCCATAACAGTTTCAGTATTGCCATCAATTTGAAGCTTATTACGGTCTATTATTACAATCAAATTGTTTAAATTTCTATGCGCAGCCTGCATAAATGCTTCCCAGCATGAGCCTTCCTGTAGTTCACCATCACCTGTGTATACAACCACATTGGCAGGATTATTATCCATCTTTAAACCTATTGCAAGTCCGCAGCCTATAGAAATACCTTGTCCAAGTGAGCCGGTTGACGTTTCGATTCCAGGAATTTCTTGTTTTGCCGGATGACCTTGTAGTCTTGAACCAAATTTTCTAAATGTTAAGAGTTCTTCTTTCGGTATCAAACCTTTTTGTGCCAGTATAGAATACAAAAGAGGAGATGCATGGCCTTTAGATAAAATAAAACGGTCTCTTTTATCGAAATCTTTTGACTTCTCCCATTTTTCAGGAATATTCAAACATTTATAATATAGAACATTAAGAATATCCGCTCCTGATAAAGAGCCGCCAGGATGACCCGATTTCGCAGAATGTACCATTTTAATAATATTACATCTTGTTTCTTGTGAAGATTTTTCTAACGCTCTTATTTCATTTTCTTTTAGCATCTGCACATCCTTATTTTTCTTTATATGTTAAAACTTTTAGCAAAAACAACGGTAACGCAGGGAATATTCTTTTAAATCTTTCAGGCTGAGACAGTGTTCTATACAACCATTCTAAACCAAGTTTTTGAAATATTACAGGTGCGCGTTTTACTGTGCCGGACCACACATCAAGACTACCTCCTATACCTACCATCAAACATGGTGACAGTACATTCTTTGCATTGTATATAAATACTTCCTGTTTAGGGGAACCTGTCGCTACCAACACCAATTTTGGATTCGCATTTCTTAATTCTTTGTATACTTCGTTGTTATCATTAAAGTATCCGTTTCTATAATATACAATATTCAACCCTTCAATTTCTGACTTTAAATTTTCTACAGCTTTATTTATAACTTCTTCTTTTGCACCCACAATTGCAACAGGCAGCCCATTTTGCGCACAATATTCAAGAAGTTTTCTTGCAAAATCTATTCCTGGAATTCTGGAAGCATCTATACCTTTGAGCTTTAAAGCAATTTTTACACCGACTCCGTCAGGAATAACAAGCTCTGCATTATCTATAATTTTTTTGAACTCAGAATCTTTTTCAGCTTGAGCAAACATCTCAGGATTTATTGTTACCACTTGAGATACGCTTGAGGACTGGAGTAGGTTTATACCCTCTTTTACCCCTTCTTCAAAGTTATATTTATCTATTTCTATCCCAAATAATGAAACTCTCATACATTCATTATATAAATATTTTGTAAAATTTACAAATTTTTAACTTGAAATTAAAAATAAAATATTTTAAAATCATCTTGAATAAGAAAGGAGTTAAACATGAAAAAGGTATTAACAGTACTCGCACTTATCGCATTTACAGGCTCTGTATTTGCAGCCACATCTTTCACTACAAAATTGAACAACGGTCTAAATACGTTGAACAAAAAAGAACAAGCTTTGAATAACAAAATTGACAAGGCTCAAGCGCAAAGAGCTGCCCAAAAAGCAGAAGCTCAGAAAAAGGCAGATGCTGAAAAGAAAGCAATTGAAGCAAAGAAAGCCGCAGCAAAAAAACAAGCTGAAGCTAATAAAAAAGCAATAGAAGCACAAAAAGCCCAAGCTAAACAAGCAAAAGCTGATGTAAAAAAAGCTGTTAAAGAGGAAAAATCTTTCTGGAAAAGTTTATTCAGTACAAAATAAACTCTTTTAGCTGCTAAATTAATAATTTATTTAAGCGAAACCTCGAATGCAATTTTGAGGTTTCGTTTCGTATATTTAATGTATAATTAAATTATATAATTTTGAATAGGGAGTATAGTATGCTAAAATCAATAATTTTGGCTGCCGGTAAAGGCACAAGAATGAAGTCTGAAAAACCAAAAGTTTTACATGAAATATTTAACAAAACATTACTTGGGTATGTAATAGATGCTGTTAACAACACAAAGCTTGCTGATGAAAATTTTATTATTGTTGGGCATCAAGCTGAACAAGTTGAAGAATTTGTAAAAAGCAACTATTCAAACGCCAAAACAATACTTCAATCTCCTCAGCTGGGAACTGGTCATGCTGTAAGCATGGTGCTTCCTTATTTAAACAATTATTACGGAAATATAATAATATTGTGCGGAGACACTCCTTTAATAACATCCGAAACTCTTAAAGAATTTGTAGAATTTCACAAAAATAACAACTCCGACATAACTGTTATGAGTGCCATATTTGATTCCCCGTTTGGATATGGAAGAATCATCAGGAAGTCAGACAATACCGTAGACTCTATAGTTGAAGAGAAAGATGCTTCTCCGGAGCAGAAATCAATAAAAGAAATTAATGCAGGTATATATTGTATAAAATGGGAAAAAGTAAAAAATGCGTTTACAGAACTTCAAACTAACAACGCGCAAGGAGAATATTATCTTACAGACATAATTAAATGGGGTAATAACAATGGTTTAAAAGTAGATGCATATACATTAAAAGACAATGAAGAAATTTATGGTATAAATTCAAAATCAAATCTTGCAGAAGCTTTTAAAATGTTAAACCGCAGAATAATAAAAAAACACCTAGAGAATGGAATAACCATTATTGATCCTGACACAACTTGGATTAGCCCTGAAACATCAATTGATACAGATACAATAATTTATCCTTCCACGTACATAGAAGGCGAAAATAAGATAGGCAGAAATTGTAAAATCGGTCCATTTGCACACATAAGAGGCGGTGTTATACTTGAAGATTATGTCAAAATAGGCAATTTTGTAGAGGTAAAAAAGACCACAATAAAGTCAAATACAAATGCATGTCACCTTACATATCTTGGAGACAGTGAAATAGGTTCTCACGTTAATATAGGAGCCGGAACAATTACTGCAAACTATAACCCGCTGACTAAAGAAAAGTCTAAAACCGTTATAGAAGATGATGTAAAAATAGGTTCCAATTCGGTACTGGTTGCACCAGTAAAAATAGAACAAGGGGCGAACGTAGGCGCTCTTAGTGTTATAACCAAAGATATTTCTTCATGGGCACTTGCAATTACACGTACACCTTTGAAAATTATAGAAAATTGGGTAAAGATGAAGAAATAGCAATCTATAATTATACAGGCGGCATCCTTTCCAAGGATGCCGCCTGTTTTATATATATTTTTTCTCTGTTTAGAATTGTTACAACTTGTTTTTTTTAAGATAGTAATGTTAAAATAGTGTTGGTGGAGAGATGGAACTGGGTAAATTATCAAAAATTTTGAGCAATAATGATATTGTCCTTGCTATTGGCTTGGTCATTATCGTTGTAATGATGGTCATTCCGATTCCTGCGCCACTATTGGATTTACTCCTAACAATCAACATTTCTTTAGCAGTTGTAATATTATTAGTTTGTTTATATACTCAAGAACCGCTTGATTATTCATCTTTTCCAACAGTTTTACTTATTGCAACTTTATTTCGTTTAGGATTAAACGTAAGCTCCACCCGTTTAATACTGCTAAACGGTCAAGCGGGAAATGTTATAAATTCTTTCGGCGAATTTGTCGTCGGAGGAAATTACGTAGTTGGTGCTGTTATATTCTGTATTCTTGTATTAATAAACTTTATGGTAATAACAGGCGGCGCCACTCGTGTTGCTGAAGTTTCAGCACGTTTTACATTGGATAAAATGCCTGGTAAGCAGCTCAGTATTGATGCTGACCTGAATTCAGGACTTATTAACGAAGATCAGGCAAAAGAGAGACGTAAAAAACTTGAGAGGGAAACGGATTTCTACGGTACCATGGATGGTGCCTCCAAGTTTGTTAAAGGCGATGCTACTGCCGGTATTGTTATTACTATAATAAATATCGTCGGAGGTTTGGTTATAGGGGTTATTCAACTCCATATGAATATACAGACAGCCCTTTCTACATACACGATTTTAACAGTTGGTGACGGTTTGGTTTCACAAATTCCGGCACTTCTTATTTCCACTGCAACAGGTTTAATCGTATCAAGAGCTTCCGGTAAAGATGAGTCTCTCTCTCAAGATATTAAAAATGAAATGTTCTCTGATCCAAGAGTGCTGGGAGTTGTCTCAGGTCTTTTAGCTTTCATGGGCATTGTTCCAGGTATGCCTACAATACCATTTCTAACAATTGCTTTTGTCGCCGGTGCTATGGCATTTACTAAAACAAAACAAAAAGCAGATATGGCTCTATCAGAAGAAGCACAGCAGCTTGAACAAGAACAGCAAGAAAAGCTCGGCAAGAAAGAAAAAAGAGCAAAAGCCACTCGCGAAAGCGTTATGGAGCTGCTTAATGTTGATACAATTGAAATTGAAGTCGGGTACCGTTTAGTACAGCTTCTTAATGTTGAAATGGGTGGTGATTTATTAGAACGTATAGCACAAATCAGACGACAGACAGCACTTGATCTCGGTATTATATTACCTTCCATCAGAGTACGTGATAATTTACAACTTTCACCGAATTCATATCAAATCAAACTTAAAGGTGTCGCTTTAGAATCAGGCGAAGTATATCCTGAAAGGTTTTTAGCTATGTCAGCAGGGGATCCTGTCGGAAACCTGTCTATTAACGGAATTCACGCAATAGAACCTGCTTTCGGTTTACCTGCACTTTGGATAACTGCACAAGATAAAGATTTGGCAGAAATGTCCGGTTATACCGTTGTATCAGCTTCTGCTGTAATTTCTACACACATTACAGAAGTTATTAAGAAATGTGCATCTGAAATTCTGTCAAGATTTGATGTTCAACAACTTATCGATAATCTAAAAAAAGAAGTTTCCGAAGATTATGTAAATGACATAATGAAAGATGTTAGCGTAGGTGATGTACAACTGGTAATGCAGAATCTGTTAAAAGAAGGTGTTGCAGTAAGAGACTTAAAAACTATTTTGGAAACAATCAGCGTACAGGCAAAAATCAACAAGAATCCGAATTTTCTTACAGAACATGTTCGACAAGCATTATCAAGAAATATTTGCAAACAAAATTTGGCAGATACAGGAGAGCTTTTTGTCATCACATTGTCACCCGATATTGAAAACACAATTGCTAAAGGTGCAAGTCCCGATGGACAAAGTGTCACATTGGATCCGACATTTACCCGCAACATGTTTGATAAAATGAATTTAGAATTAGAAAAAGCCATTACCGCTACAGGGAATCAACCTGTTATCCTTTGTTCATCACCAATAAGATTATTATTTAGAAAGCTTGTCGAAAGAACTTATCCGCAAATTGCAATTATGTCGTATAATGAAATAAGCCCGAATGTTAAAGTTAAATCGGTAGGTATGATTAAAGTATAATAAAAATTTTCATAATAAAGAAAGGAATAGTATGAGAGAGCTTATAAAGAATGATCAAATAGTAACAATTGTTCCTCAAGATTTTAAAAACACTAATAAAGGCAGGGTACTTAATGTATCGAATGACGGATTTAAAATGGAACTAAAATATAAGCCTGAAGGCTTAATAACAAATCATATTTGTGATTTTTATTCTTTTACAGAAAATGGTTATTTATATTTTGAATCATACATACAAGCTCTTGAAAATAACATAATAACAATTGCTAATCCGGTTAAACACAGATTTTTGCAAAGACGTAAATTTACTCGTATTAAATTTATAGAAAATCTGGAACTTGTTTATAATGAAGAAGTTCATAAAATCAGAACTCTTGACTTATCTGCCGGCGGTATGAAAATTACAACACAAGATAATCTTGATATAGAAAAAGAATACAACGTAGCAATAAAACTTAGTGAAGAACAAGAAATTAAATGTAAATATCAACTTATAAGAGTTGAAAAAGGTGACAACGGTTACTACACAATATCCGGAAGGTTTATCAATCTGAGCAACATCGATAAAATGACACTAGTCCAATTCTGTATGAAAAAAGACATGGAAACCGTAAACAAAAAAGGATAGGATTACAAAAAATAATGTATACAGAGAATTTAAGACTGTTTTTTGTTACAATTACAATATTAATTGTTGGAACTTTAAGTATTATTAAAGTAGGAACAATTGACATGCACGCTATTTTAGCAACTGCAATGGTTCTGATTCCGGCAGTCATTGTTATGGGGTACCTTGGTCAAAAAATGGGAGAAATTGTTGATAATCCCAAGAATAAAACTGATGCAGATTATAAACTGGCAGTCTTAAATGCATTAAAGAAAATGGATAAATCAATAACGCTGCAAGAGCTCAATGAAAAACTTACAAAGCAAGTTGCTGAGCCGGATTTACCCGATGAAGAACATGAAGAAGACTTGGAAGAATAACTTTTATTTTACCTGATATTTATTATATTTATCTATATATTTATGCTAGAATAAATCTATTAATTTTAATTTTGGAGGGATTTAATGAAAGAGGCATATTTTCCGCAGGAAATAGAAACTAAATGGCAGCATACATGGGAAGAAACTAACGCTTTCCATACACCAGATGACAGTACAAAACCTAAATATTTTGCTCTGTCGATGTTTCCGTATCCTTCCGGCAAACTGCATATGGGACATGTAAGAAACTATACTATCACCGATGTCATAGCACGATTCAAAAAAATGCAGGGATTTAATGTTTTACATCCAATCGGATGGGATAGTTTTGGACTCCCTGCTGAAAATGCAGCTATGAAACATGGCGCGGATCCTGCTAAATGGACAGATGAAAACATTGCATATATGACTAAACAATTAAAAATGCTTGGTCTTTCGTATGATTGGGAAAGAGAAGTAACAACCTGCAAACCAGAATATTACAAATGGACCCAATGGTTATTCCTTCAACTCTATAAAAAAGGACTTGCATATAAAAAAGAAGCTGCCGTTAACTGGTGTAATTCTTGCGGTACAGTTCTTGCTAATGAACAAGTCATAGATGGCAAGTGCTGGAGATGCGATTCTGTAGTTGAAAAGAAATATCTATCACAATGGTTCTTTAAAATTACCGAATACGCAGAACAGTTACTCCAAGACTTGGATAAACTTCAGGGCTGGGGTGATAACGTAAAAACAATGCAAGCAAATTGGATAGGGAAATCACAGGGTGCTATATTTAGATTTAAAGTAAAAGAAATTGAAGGACTAGAAGTTCCTGTCTATACAACACGACCTGATACTGTCCACGGAATTACATATCTGGTTGTAGCTCCTGAATATAAAGACATTGAAAAACTTACCACTCCGGAAAATAAACAAGCCGTCGAAGAGTATAGAGCAAATGCGAGAAAAATGACCGAAATTGAACGCCTGTCTACAGATAGAGTAAAAACCGGAGTTCCATTAGGAACTCACTGTATAAATCCTTTTACAGGAGAAGAATTTCCGTTATGGACAGCTGATTATGCACTTGTTGAATATGGAACAGGAGCCGTTATGGCTGTCCCAACTCACGACACGAGAGACTTTGATTTTGCAAAGAAGTATAATTTACCATTGAAAGTCGTAATAGCACCTGAATCTGCAAGCAGCTACGATGCAGACAATCTAAAAGAAGCTTATACAGAAGAAGGCATATTGGTTAACTCAAATGAATTCAATGGCATGAAAAATACGGAAGCAAAAAAAGCAATCACACAAAAAGCTGTAGATGGTGGTTTTGGAGAGTTCAAGACACAGTATAGATTAAGAGATTGGCTAATTTCTCGACAAAGATATTGGGGAGCACCAATTCCTATTGTGTATTGCGACAAATGCGGCATTGTGCCGGAAAAAGAAGAGAATTTACCTGTTATGTTACCAACTGATGTTGATTTTTCTGTTGTCGGGAAATCACCTATTACAACATCTCCGACATTTAAAGATACCGCATGCCCAGTCTGTGGCGGTCATGCAACAAGAGAAATGGACACTATGGATACATTTGTATGTTCAAGTTGGTATTATATGAGATATGCAGATGCAAAAAATTCCGAAAAATGTTTTGATAAAGATTTGGTAAACCATTGGCTTCCTGTTGACCAGTATGTTGGTGGTATTGAACACGCTATTTTACACCTTTTGTATTCCAGATTCTTTACAAAAGCATTGCGAGATTGCGGAGTTCTTGATTTTGATGAACCATTTAAAAATCTTTTGACACAAGGTATGGTGCTTAAAGACGGTTCAAAAATGTCAAAATCAAAAGGTAACACTGTAGATCCAGATGAAATATTTGAGAACTATGGTGCAGACACGGCCAGATTATTTATCTTGTCAGATTCACCTCCGGCAAGAGATTTTGATTGGTCTGATGCCGGCGTAGAAGGCTGTTACAAATTCTTAAACAGAGTTTGGAGACTTGTTAGCGACGGTGTAAATAAAGGATTAATTTCTAAAGATTACAAAATAGATTTTCCTCTTTCAAGGGAAAATGACGACCTTATAAGAACTGTTCATATAGCAATTAAAGGTATTACAAATGATATTTCTAATGATTTTCAGTTTAATACAGTAATTTCAAAATATCGTGAATTAACAAATGCTATATACGAATGGAGCGGCAAGAAAAACGAAAAGTCCTTTACGGATGAAGATAAAAATGTATTTAGCTTTGCCGTTACTTCTTTGGTAAAACTTATGTCTCCTGTCACAGTCCATATGTCCGAAGAGATTTGGCATGAATTGGGTTATGAGAGGTCTATTCACGAAGAAAATTGGTGTGAATGGGATGAAAACCTCGCTAAAGCAAGCAAAATTACTCTGGTAGTTCAAATTAACGGCAAGGTTAAAGATAAAATTGAAGTAGACGAAGGAGCAAATGACGAAGAATTAAAACAATTTGCCATATTGAGCCCTAAGATTAAAGAACTCATTAACGGCAAAGAAATCGTGAAAACAATAGTTGTTCCTAAAAAACTTGTGAATATTGTCGTCAGAGGATAAAGAGAAGTATAAAGTATAAAAAGAAAAAGGATAAAAATATCCTTTTTCTTTTTGATTATATTTTATGTATTCATCAAAGCTGACGGCTATAAAAGTGTTGAATTACTTAACAAGTTATTTTATAAAATTTTTAAATAAATTAATACACTTTGATTTTGCAATTGACAAATTTGTGCATTCATAAACATTTTTTATTTGAGTTTCTCTAAAACCATATTTTGATAATAATGTTGGGATTTTCCCCCAGCAGTCATAATCTCCGATAACAAGTGTCGATGTAATATCCATTTTTTCGGATAGAGTTTTTGCCAATTTTTCTGCATCACTTGTGTTTAGATACGGCCAGAAATTACGAGCAAATAGAACTGTGTTTTTAAAATCAGTTTTTGGAGCATCTTTCAAAATATCAGCTTTTTTAAACTGTATCCTATCTTTAATATTATTTTTTACTTGCACAGTTTTGCCTATGAAATTTTTATCAATAATATCAAAGTATTTATCAAAGCTATTATCTAAGTAATAGTCGATTGCACTGTTTTCATATGATTCAAGAAAAAATTTTCCAGACTTTGCTCTTGACAAATGTTCATCATTAATATCACGTGCTAGTATTGGGAAAAATTTATTAGCACCCGATTCACCCAGTTTATCAATTAGATTTGAAACAAAAGAATATGCTTCTTCTCCGTCAGAACAAGCATGAGCAATCACTTTCACTTTAGATATACCTGAGTATTTACGTTCCAAATATGATATAAGAGAATTAAAATCTAAATCATTTCTAAACATACAAGTATCCCCTCTATTGACAACTTCATTTTGAGAGTTAGTTATCGTGTGCTTATAAGCTTTAAAATTCAAATTAGTATATGGAGTGGGATTAATTCTTATCATATAGAAATAAAAAACTCTAAATAAAAAATTTGCGGGTTTAAAAATTTTATGATATAAATATTTTAAAGTTTAACGATACAAACTGGCGTTTGGCGCAGTTGACTCTGCCGAAAAAAATCCGAACCGTTGAGGATTTTTGAGAGGTAGCATCTGAACCAATTTTGAAAATTTAATACGGGCGTTAGGCGCAGTTGGTAGCGCATCTGAACGACATTCAGAGGGTCACAAGTTCGAGTCTTGTAACGCCCATTTTATCAACACATTATAAAATTAATTTTGAAACCATTTAAATAATATCAAAAGTCATTACCCAGCGTTACTATATATGAAAAATCAATCTTAAAATGTTATTGTCATCTTCTCGTTTATAAGAAATTTCGTCAGACAATTTTTTTACCATATAAATCCCTAATCCGCCAATAGGTCTTTCTTCGGGTGGTAAAGTTATATCAGGATCTGGTTTTTCAAGAGGATTATATGCTATGCCCTCGTCTTTAAATTCAAGAATTATATTGTTGTCAGACTTGTTTAATGATACATCTATTAAA
>CADCNZ010000069.1 GCA_902802935.1 uncultured bacterium
AAGCGAATTTACAAAAGTTTTTACAAAGGATTTTGGCAAGATCCGAGAAGAAGAGAAATGCTGTCAAAAGCTAAAGTTAAAGCTGCAGAATTATATAAATCACTGGGAGATTTAGTTGAATAACTTTGTTTTTAATATTTGTGCAGCTGAAATAAGTATATCAATACTTGTAGAAAAAGGGGGAGCATAAGTCAAATCGACATCAATAAGTTGTTCAACCGTAATTCCTTGCAGAAGCCCAACAGAAACTGTATTAACACGTTTATCAGCATCACCGCAGCCTATTGCTTGAGCTCCCAAAAGTTTATGAGAACGTTTATCTGCTACTAATTTTAGTGTTATGTTTTTAACCTCGGGCATATACCCTGCCTTATCTCGCTTTGTTATAACAACAGAGACAGCGTCAAATCCGGCTTTCAAAGCTTCTTTTTCTGTTAAACCGGTTCTTGATATGTTTAAAGCTCCGTATCTTAAAACTGAAGAGCCTAAAATTCCTTCAAAATCTTCAACGCCGCCAGATAAATTTATAGCAGCAACTCGTCCTTCTTTATTTGCAGTTGAACCCAATGGAACCCAGACCGGAGTATTTGATATTATATTTATTTTCTCAACACAATCACCGCAAGCATAAATATTTTCTATATTTGTTTCCATTCTGCTATTGACTTTTATTGCTCCTGTCTGACCAATTAATATACCAGCTTCTTTTGCTATGTCGACAGTCGGTATTACTCCTGCTGCCACTATAACCATATCCGTTTCAAATCCGTAACCTTTACTGGTTATAACATCTAACACCGGAGCATCACCGATTATTTCACTTATCGTATCATTATTTATAATTTTTACCAGCCCATTAGAATTTTGTAAAATATATTCTTGTACAAGAGATGAAATATCTTCATCAAGCATAGAAAGTATAAAAGAAGCTCTTTCTACTAATGTAACCTGTTTTTTATTTTTAACAAATGCTTCTACTAATTCTACAGCGATGTAGCCGCCGCCAGCTATTGTGATATGCTTTGCTTCTTTCATTCCTTCTTTTATTGCAACACAATCATCCAAATTTCTTAGGGTATATACATGCTTCAAATTTTTATTTATAAAGTCCGGAATATAAGCAGATGCACCTGTTGCGATTACAAGCTTATCGTATTCTACAAATTGATATTCTTCTTGCTTGATATCTTTTACTACTATTTTTTTATCAGCAGGTAATATTTTTGTCACTTCTTGTCTTAAGTGAATATGTATACCGCTTTTTTCAAATTCATCAACGGTTCTTACTATAAGTTTTTGCCAGTCTTGAAAATCCCCTGCAATATAATAAGGCATACCGCAGGCTGAATAAGATACAAAATTGTCTTTTGTATATATATGAACTTCTGCATCTGGTAATAGTCGTTTTGTTTTTGCTGCCGTTTTTGCGCCAGCAGCAACTCCGCCAATAATAATAACTCTCATAACAGAAATTATTATGCGTTTTTTTGTCTATAACAATTAGTCAAGTATCTATTTCTGAACTATCAAAATAATATCATTGAACACAACGAATATCATTAATATTATCAAGAGTGAGAAAAAGACTGTTGAAACCACTTCAATAATTTTTTCATCTACCGGTCTGCCAATTATTTTTTCTATGATTAAAAACATCAAATGACCGCCATCAAGAGCCGGAATTGGCAATATATTTAACAAAGCTAAGTTCATAGATATCAAAGCTGCTAACAAAAAGCCTGAAGATTTTCCGCTCTTGTCAATCATATCACCGCCAATCTTAGTGATAGCAACAACACCGTGCATATCTTTTAACGGAATATTACCGGTAAATAACTGCCCTAATGAATACATCATCATATAAGTATTATCCCAAAGGTAAATCCAGCTTTCTTTTACAACAGAAGTTGGCGTTTTTGTCTCTATCATTGTTTGTTTCGTAGACAATCCCAGTCCAATAATACCTTTTTCGTCAGGATATATTGGCTTTAAATTTAACATCTGTCCATCACGTTCTACAACCAAATTTACCGGATGCTTGCCATTAGATAACGCCATTGCTATATCAAAAATTGTATATTTGCCATTCGAAACGTACACTCTTTTATTTTGAACTTCTTTAACCAGCGATTTTAAATTTTCGTCTATTTTTGTTCCTGCCGGCTTAAAATATTTAGCACCTTTCGCGGAATACTTATCAAGAGTTATAACCTCACTGGCAGGTCTTTCAGGAAGTCTAATTGCAACACCCTCCGGAATTATCTCATCTTTGGTCAATCCAGGATTAAGCTGCTTTATTAATTTATAGTTTTCATCTACTATATCGCTGGTAATTCTACCATGACTTTGTGCGCTGTTTTTAACAATTGTTATAAATGAATAAACATTATTAATCTCGCAATCATTTGCTTTTACAATTTTATCCCCTGATTTTAACCCTGAATCCCAAATGCTTGCTTCTTTTGGTGCACTTATATCACTAGCATAAATTTCGTAATTTCCGGAAGGTAACTTACCGGTAACTGAAGCAACAAGTATTACAAGTGCAATACCGCAAATCACATTAGCTATTACACCGGCTGATACAACTATTGCTTTCTGCCATGCCGGCTTATTCATAAATCTTTCAGGAGAATCTTTGGGCAGTTCACAATCTTTTTCATCGTCAGGAAAAGAAACATAACCGCCTAAAAGTAATGCGTGTACAAGTACTTCAACATCACCTACTTTAGTTTTATATAAAGTCGGTCCGACCGGAAGTCCAAAACCAAATTTATCAACTTTGATACCAAATGCACGAGCTGCAAAAAAGTGGCCGGCTTCATGCACAAGGATTAATAAACTTAAAAGTAGTATCATTATAAAAATCGACATTAGTTCTCCCTCTTTTAATTAACTTAAAACAAATTAACAATATTTTGTTTTTCAAATTTTGGACAAGTATTCCATATAAGTGTTGGTATAATGTCTCCGGCAACCCTGCCTTCAAATTGGCAATTACATACGCCTTTTACCATATTAGTTGAACCGTCAATCAGTGATTGGAAATACTTGCATTCATTACATATTTTTAATGACAAACCATAGTCCTCAAGTTTTTGTGTTAATTCTTTTATTGCGTCAACCATTCTAAGATGATTATTTTTGGTAGTATATGTTTTATTTTTGTTAATAAATCTAACTCGTGCCAATCCGTCATCCGATATCAGCTCCATTTTACAATTATAATCATTCTTGCCATCTGTTACTATTATATTAGTAACCATCTTTTCTATATTATGTTTTTTATTTTTTCCTGATATAAAATTTACAATAAATCTAATTGGCGGAAAGTTTTTAATAATATGGGCAACTGAGTATACAGGATAGGAAAATAAATACAAATACTCTTTTGCATATATATTAGCATTAAATAAACTGACACAAAATGCCAAAATAAGAGTTATAAATAGAATCAGAATTGAAGAATAGCTTACAATAAACGGGAAGTGATATGAATGTGACAGCAAACATGAATATATGAGCAAACACACCAGCCAATTTGGCTGCATAAGAGAACAATTATATTCAAAACTCATAAAAGTATTGCATTTTGAAAAATTATTTTTAAAAATTTCAAAACGTTTTGATAGCGAAGCAGTTCTCCTGTCATAATTCTTTATATCTTTATAAACTTTTAAATCATCGACATAAGCATTTAAAATACCTTCTTTTGCCAATTTTAATGTATAATTTGTCTCAGCTACTTTATCTTTGAAATCAAACGATCCAATTTGATTAAGGACATTTTTCTTTATTACAAAAGCGTCTGTATTAATCAAATTCGATAAATTAAGTTTTGTACGTGTAGCATAAATAAATTTCGACACATATCTGTAGTATGTTATCTTAACACAATCCCAAAATTTAAGTTCACTGTATTCTCCAATATAATTTATATTCGGTATAAATACATCATGTTTTGTTAAATAAAAATTAACATTTTCTAAGAAATCTGAATCGACATAGTTGTTAGAGTCCAAAAATACATATGCATCCAGACCTTCCACTTCACTTAATTTTTCTGCCAAAATGGAATATGCCTGACTCTTACCTATTGGCTCCATGTTGTTTACATTAATTACATTTACATCTAAATCCGTCTCCAAAAGTATTTGTGGAGGATTTTCGCATTTATCTAATATCGTGTAAATCGTATATCTTTGCTTAGGATATGCTTGATTCTTAAGCTGCTTAATTAAATTTTCCAGAGTCCGTGTTTCTCCTGTAGCATAAACTACGACACAAATATTAGAATCTTTTGATGTATATTTGTCACGAACTTTTTTACTCTGTTTTAAGCTGGCTATAGCTAATATAATATAATATATTGTAAATAATACTATGTATAAATATAAGATTGTCATGAACTTTCTCCACAACAATTCTATTCCAAACAAAGATAAAAATCCATATATTCATTAGTTTTTAAAGAATATATATCCTTATTTATTAAATAATTTTTCTATGTATCAATTAACCTTAAAAATATTTTGCTATAATATTTAGATTTTACCTAATATTTTATGTTAATATAATCATGGGAATATTAATTATATGAACAGATACAAAAAGAAATATACAGTTATATTAGATAACATGGATCTTTATGAATACAGACTACGCCCCATTTCTGCCATTATGTATTTGCAAGATGCATTTGCGAGATATACTGCTACAAAAAGAATGGCTGCGTATGATTTATTTGCAAGCAATCAATATTGGGTTGTTAATGAATTTAACATAAGCTTTACAGACAATATGCCATTTTGGTCAGAAGACATAGAAGTGGAAATTTGGATATCAGAACTTACAAAACTAAAAGTGTATACTGACTTTAAGCTGTATTATAAAAACAAAGTCTTTGCAATGGGAAATGCTCTATGGTTTATTATAGACAAAACAACAAAAAGACCTGCCAAAACAGACAAAATATCTGAACTTTTTGAAATAGATGATGAAAAAGTGATGGGCGAACATAAGAAATTTATTATTCCTGCAACTTTTGAAAAATACAAAGAAATAATACACATTAACAACTTGTCAGATTTAGATTTTAATAACCATGTTAATAATAAAAGTTACATAAATATAGCCGAAATGACTGCTCCTGATGAATTTAAGAATACTCATATATTAAAATGTCTAAGCATAAGATTCAACAAAGAAACTTTCTTAGGTGATACTCTAAAATGTACTACTAACAAAACGGATTTGCCTGATACATATACACATATTATAGAAAAAGACGGAGCATCTGTTTGTGATATAGTAACGGTTTGGAACAAGCGAAATATAAATACAACTATCACGGACTACAGCCTTGATGTTAAATCAGAAAAATGAGATTTTCTTTATGAACTAAGAGGTAAATATTGCAGATAATTTTACCTTCAGATGCTAAGGGTTATTAAAACATAATAAAATAGTTACTTAATCAATGTTTACAATTTGTTTAAAGTCAATGATAATACCTAATGTAATTTAATGTAATAAAATAAGGTATTATAAGATATAAAAAGAGCTGATTGAATTCAATCGGCTCTTTTTTTTGTTTTTATTAAAATTTACATTTATTTTACAACTTTTTGTACATCAGCAGTAATATCATCTCCGCCAAATACTACAACACCCTTAGAAATAACCATATTATATCCTTTAGCGTTTGCTGTATTAGAAATTGTTTCTGTTATACTTTTGTCAACTGCTTTTAGCTTAGAGGCATAATCTTTTGCGATTGCTTCTTTTTTCTTTGCAAATTCAGAGTTGTACTTTTTCAACAATTTTTCTTTACCTTCTTTTGTTTTTTGTTTTTCAACATCAGCTTGTGCAGTTTTTAACCATTTTTCCAAATCTTGCATTTTGGTTTGCTGTTCTTTTTTTAATGCTTGAACTTGTGCAGATTTTGCAACAACGGCTTGTACATCAACCACCGCAATCTTTTGTTCTGCCATAGCAATACCAGAGCCTAAAATTAATGCCATTAATGTAAGTGATAGTGTCTTTTTCATATTTATTTCCTTTCTAGTAATATATTAATTATTTTAGAACAGTTATGAAATTAAGTCAAAGTGAACACGGGCATATGTCTGTACATATACATGCAGGTTGATATATATGAACAATTAGTATAACTCTTTCATGGTGGTGCAGGTCGAAAACGAACCAAAAAACCTGATTATTAGCTTCTTGACTGGGTTTTATCTGTTCGCAGTTTTGATTTTATGCGAACCAAAAATCAAGAAACGGACAGTTTGCAATTTTTGGGATAGTTACACTTTATAGTTTCAAATATTAATAACTGTAAACTATTCAGTAGTTACCTATTGAAAAACGCTTGTTTATAGTTTATACTTATAAAAAATACAAACTATAAACTATGGAGTAATAAATGGAACATTCTATATATTCATTGCTATCAA
>CADCNZ010000070.1 GCA_902802935.1 uncultured bacterium
CTTCCAAAGTTTTGTGATATTTACAATCTTCCACTAACTCATAAAGAAGGTCCGTTTTATAGCTTTTTAATGCAGATATTCCATACATTGCTTCTTTTGTTGAATCATTCATAGTTTGAGATGCAATTTTATTAAACAATTCGTCATATTTTAAAAGTGTTTCTACACTCATATTTTCACGAATTTTTCTATATGCTCGTTTTAAAACAGCAATTTCTTCCGGAGAAATTTCCAAGGTAAACGGATGCTTAATTAATTCATACTTAAAATTTGTTCTGGCACACGAACGCGAAATTTCACACCCCATAGCTTTTAAAGTATTTAAATCAATTCTTAATATATCATCTGAGCTGGAATCATTTAACAGATTATAATTTAAAAAAGCTTTCCGAATTTCTTCTAATGAGCGTGGTTTATTAATTAAAAGCCCTAATATTACAAGCGCCCTAATACCGGTTAAAGATATTTGGGACAAATCTGTTTTATTTCCTATTCTTAACACGAATATCCCTCTAGTTTTAATTCCTATTACATTATTTACATAAATTTGTTAAATATTCAATTACATTATCACAATACTGTCTATCTACAGCACTAAAAAAAAGAATATCTCCGGATAGAGTTTTCTTAATATTATTCAAAACTTTTGTTTGCTGATTGCGTGAAATATAATCAACCTTTGTTACAATCGTAAATATCGGTAATTTATATGCATCAACCCATTCTCTCATTTGAATATCATTTTTTTGAACATCATGACGTGCATCTATAAATTGTATAAGCGATTTTATCTGCTTTCTATTTAGAAGATATTCTTCTAAATTTTTTTGCCAGCGTGCTTGTGCTTCTTTGGAAACCTTGGCATATCCGTATCCGGGTAAATCAGCTATCATAAAGGTATCTGCAAAATTAAAAAAATTTATCAAACGTGTTTTTCCCGGGGTATTAGATGTTTTTGCGAGTTTTTTATTATTGCATAACGCATTTATAAAAGAAGATTTTCCAACATTTGAGCGCCCTAAAAGCGGAAATTCCGGAAACAAAAATTCCGGACACTGAGACAATTTTTCCGCACTTATTATAAATTTCGCATTAAGCTGTTTCACTTTCTTGGACTTCCTTTTGTTTGTTTTGTTTTGACTTTGCTCTGTTTGTTACAAGAGAAAGTAAATTATACAATTTCTCGTTGTTAACTACTGTGATTTGTGTTTTATCTTTCATTAAACTTACATCTACAGAAGGTTTGTTGGCAAATATGTTTCCCGTTTGTACACTAACTATTTGTATAAAATTTTCTCTAAGTATACTTAGGGGTTCTTTTAAAAATGTTTCAAATGTTTTAAATATATTCATAATAAATCTTTGCTTCTATATTGGCTCTAAATATTGTATAATACTTATGCAGTAATGTAAATGGGTAGTATTATTTTTTATGAATAATCAAGAAAAAGAATATTTAGAAGAGTTTAAAACATATTTAAGCGTTGAAAAAAACTTTTCGGAACACACTATTAAAGCATATGATTCTGATATTGTAAGTTTTATTTTGTGGTTGGACGGTGTTAGCGTTACAGAAGTTAATTTTGATAAGCTTAGAGAATATTTGCATTTTATTCAGCGTTTCGAATATCAAAAAACCACTATTGCCAGAAAAACTGCATCAATAAGAACATTCTATAAATTTTTATTCAGAGAAAAATATATAGATTCCAATCCGGCTCTATCTCTATCTGCCCCAAAACGTCCGAAGCCTTTGCCTAAATTTCTTACTCCGGAAGAGGTTGAACAAATTTTAAATAATGTAAAAATTGATACTCCGGCAGGATTTAGAAACAGAGTTATTCTTGAGCTTCTTTGGGCTACGGGCATGCGTGTGTCAGAGTTGAGCGGATTAAATTGCGGAGATGTTAATTTTGAAGAAAATGAGATAAAAGTTTTTGGTAAGGGAGCAAAAGAAAGAATTGTACTTATGTCAAATCGAGCAAAAGATTACTTACTCCAATATATTAATTCTGCCAGAAATCTTATTGTAAATCCGGCATACAAAACACCTCCTATTGATGAAGATTCACCACTATTTATAAATAATACCGGCTACAGGCTGCAAAATAAGACAATTAGAAAAGTGATTAATGATACGGTAGAAAAAATTCAACTTCCTAAAAAAGTTACACCTCACGTTTTTAGACACAGCTTTGCTACAAAATTGATTGAAAACGGAGCTGATTTAAGAGTGGTTCAAGAACTTCTTGGACATTCAGGAATATCAAACACCCAAATATACACACACGTGTCAATGAAACATATGAAAGATGTTTATGAATCTGCTCATCCGCACGGTGGAAGATAAACAATCAAACTTTAGGGATAAATTCAACTCTTTCAATGATGCTGTATTTTAACCTTTAACCGCTCCGTCATTTTCTCCTGAAATAAAGTATCTTTGCATCATTAGAAAAAATATTATTATAGGAATGGTTGATATTATTGACCCTGAGGCAATAAATCTCCAATTTGAAGAAAACATACCCTGTAAATTATTTATACCAACAGGTAAAGTATACATACTTTCTTTAGTAAGCATAATGCTCGGCCACAAAAATTCACCCCAAGAACCAATAAACGTAAATACCGCAAGTACCGCAAGTGTCGGCTTAACCATAGGTAGTACAACTCTTGTAAACATCTGAAATACGTTACATCCGTCTACAATAGCAGCCTCTTCTACTTCTTTTGGAACTTTTAAAAATGCCTGTCGCATTAAAAATATACCAAAAGCGCTTACTGCAAAAGGCATTACAAGACCTATATAACCCATAACATTATTAACACTGTCTATCAGGTGAAGCTTAAGAGTTATTATATATACAGGAAGCATTATTGCCTGAAACGGAATCATTATTGTTGCAAGTATTGAAAAGAAAACAAATTTTTTACCTTTAAATTGCATTCTTGCAAGCGGATAAGCCGCAAGAGAAGATAATATTAAATTGAGTATAACAGTTAATGCAGCAACAATTACACTATTCCAAAAATAAGCCATAAAATCCACTTTTCCCCAGACATCAATATAATTTTGCCAAGTAAAATCTGTAGGAATAAGTTTTGGAGGATATGCAAAAATATCTTCATTAATACCTTTGAGTGAAGTGGAAGTAAGCCATACAAAAGGAAATATTGATAATAGTGAAGTTATTATCAAAACCGAATGTATTAAAGACTTACCGGCAATTTTTTTTAAAAGACCATTTCCTCTCATACAAATAAGTATACATCAAAATATAATTGAGTTAAATTGATTTAGTACCTTGCTAAATAACGGTCAATTTCCCATTGAGAAACATAGGTTCTAAATAAATCCCATTCAATTTGCTTTGCAGTCATAAACTCTTCTAAAATATGCGGTCCTAATGCTGTTTTTGCAATTAATGATTTTTCCATATTATCAAGTGCTTCTTTCAAGCTTCCCGGCAAAGATTCTATTCGCAATTTCTTTCTTTCTCTGTCAGAAAGCTTATAAATATTTGCTTCTACAGGTTTTGGCGGTTCAATTTTATTTCTTACGCCATCTATACAAGCAGCTAAAATAGTTGCAAATGCTAAATACGGGTTACAACTCGGGTCAGGAGAACGAAGTTCTACACGAGTTGACATTCCGCGTTTTGCCGGTACTCTTAATAATGCACTTCTGTTTGCGAGAGACCAAGCCATATATACCGGTGCTTCATAACCTGGTACTAAACGCTTATAACTATTTACTGTTGGATTGAGTATTGCTGTTATACTTTTTATGTGCTTTAGAATACCGCCAATTGCATATCTTGCTGTATCAGAAAGCTGATATTCCGCTTTTGGATCATAAAACGCATTTTTGCCGTTTTTATCAAATAAAGAAATATTGCAATGCATGCCGGATCCATTAATTCCGTATACAGGCTTTGGCATAAATGTTGCATGTAATCCGTATTCCGCTGCAACTGCTTTTACTGCAATTCTAAATGTTGCAACATTGTCAGCTGTTGTTAAGATATCAGAATACTTAAAATCAACTTCATGCTGTCCGTCTGCAACTTCGTGGTGCGAAGCTTCTATATCAAAATCCATTTCTTGAAGTGTATTAACTATATCAGCTCTTACAGCTTCTCCCAAATCATCAGGTCCTACATCATAATAACCTGCTCTGTCATGTGTTTTTGTAGTAATTTTTCCTTCTTCATCTTTTTCAAACAAGAAAAACTCTGCTTCCGGACCTACATTCATTGAGAAACCAAGCTTTTTGGCTTCTGCCATTAACCTTTTTAAATTACATCTCGGACAACCTTCAAAAGGTGTTCCGTCTGAATTATAAATATCACAAATAAGTCTTGCTGAATTTCTTCCCTCTCTTTCTTGCCAAGGTAATATTTGGAAAGTATTTTTATCAGGATAGAAAAACATATCTGATGTTTCAATATTTCTAAACCCTTTAATTGACGAACCGTCAAGCATAATTTCATTATTCAAAACTCTGTCAATATGTTCTGATGGTACAGCAAGATTCTTTACTTGACCGTTTATATCAACAAACTGTAATTTTATAAACTGAACATCATATTCTTTTATAAGTCTTTTTATATCTTCGTCTGTATAGTTTGCACCACTGAGCGGTTGGTGTTTAAATTCCATAACATTCCTCCATTCTTATTAATGTAATTATTTTATCTTATTGAATCCCTGTCAGTCAATAAATAAATATTTTTAACACTTTGTTAAGTTTTGTAAATATAACTTTTTGCGAATTTTTTTATTAGTAATTTATTATGTATAATTCTTTTATGAAAAAGATTTTAAACACGCTTCTGGATTTGATATACAGAAAGAAGTGCTATTTTTGCGGTAAATCAAAATCATCACTAAAAATGTGTCCTTCTTGCTGGGAAGAATTAACATTTTCTGATTTACATCCTAACAGAATTATAAACGGAGTTAATATTTATTCCTGCGGAATATATGAAAAGTATCTGCAAAAACTTATACGCGGATTGAAATACCACAAACAAAAAGAGTTAGCTTATTATCTTGCAAAATTTATGTATGAATATTTCAACAAACTTGGTATAGAAAAAGATTTTCAAGTAATACCGACACCTCTTCACAAGAACAGAATAAAAAAACGTAAATATAATCACATGGAACTTGTTGCCGAAGAGTTTTGCAAATTCAATGACACATATATATTTAATCCTAATCTTATATTAAGAATAAAAGACACAAAACCTCAATATAAATTATCCAGAAAAGAAAGACTGGAAAACCTTTCCAATGCATTTGACGTAAATATTTCTGCTAATATGAATAAACCTGTTTTAATTCTGGATGATATTTGTACAACCGGAGCTACTTTTGAAGAAATGATTAATTCTCTAAAACAAAAAGGAATAGAAGATATTATTTGTCTTGCTGCTTCAAGTCCTTAAATAATCATTTCATTAAAATCTTTTATATCATCATAGTTGAACATATGAATAAATGTATAAAGCATTTTTGCGGAAAATTTCTTTGTTCCTGTCTCAAGCATAGCTCTGAGAGCTTCTTTATTGTTCGTTACAAGAATATGAGTTCTGTTAAATGCTAAATTATCATAATAATTTGCAACATTTATAATCTGACTATATTCGGTAATAAAATCGTTAGAAAGTCCTTGAGGATAACCGGAACCGTCATTATTCTCATGGTGCTCGAGGGCAGCTTTGGCTATATTTTCATTTAATTTCATTTTATCCCTTATTATCTTATATCCTATAATAGGGTGTGCTTTTACCTCGTCTTCATTGATTGTCAAAAGAGCTTGAGAGCCTGGAAGTTTTATTTCTAATTTTCCTATATCATGAAGCAAAGCAGCTAAAATCAGTTCATCTATATTTCTTGGTGAATATTCAAGTTTTCTTCCTATTAAACCTGAAATTACTGCAACATTTAGCGGATGACACAGTTCATATTCACCCATAAATCTTACTTGAGAACCTTTTTCGGATTTATGAATTTGTTTATATATTTCATTTTTTATAACACTAACAAGACCTTGGAGTTTTAAAACAGCGTCTTCATAATATTTTTTTTGTAAAATATCCAGAATTTTTTTATAAAAATATTTTATTTTAACTTGTGTTTCCATCTGAAGACAAGAATCTTTATTCATAACAGTATCAAAATCCGCAGCATCTAATGATTCGTATGAAAAATTAAGAAGTTTTGCTGCGCTTTTCTCTCCTAAAGAATCACTATCCTTTTTATCTGTATCTTCATCTGTATGAAAATCTTCAGCAAATATTTTTAAATAGTTTTTTAGCATTATAAGTTTACCAGGAGTTAAAACTTCTCCTGCTTCCATTATTTTGGTCTTATTTTCTGAAAAAAGATCAAACGGTAAAACTTTATAGTTACTAAGCTCGCTATTTTCTACTATTCTCATACTCTGATTATACAAATTTTTTTTCAAAATTACATACTTTATTTGATGTAGGATTTATTGTTTACAAGCCGGATCAGACAAATCAGTAAATCCGTCATAATTATTATCTATTCCGTCTGTACAAGAACCTATAGAATCAATTCCTTCTGCTCTTGGTGTGTATTTGAGCCATTTATCAGGTATTTTGTTCCATTGGTATAAGAAAAAGTTTTTATAAAATTCTGCTGCTTTTTTATTTTTTAGCACTATCATATTTTCATCATTTTTACTATTACCGCTTTTTGAAAAATTCATAGAACCTATTATTAAATACTCATCATCTGAAATTATAGATTTTGAATGCATTTTGCCGGCATAATTTTCTGCTTTTACAAGAATTCCCGATGAACGTAAAATGTTGTGTTTTGAGTGTTGATTTGAGGCATTTAGGGCATCCACTATAATTTTTACATCAACTCCTCTTTTTTTTGCATTTATAAGCTCTTCGGTAATATGTTTCTCTGTGATTATAAAAGCTGATATATAAATATATTTTTTTGCGTTTTTTATAAGAGGTAAAACTCCGTTATATATTGCATTATCCTGTGGTGAAAAATATATTTGAATATTTTCTGATTTATTGTTATTTGTAACAGATTTAGAGTTATGATATTTTCCGTTATACATTTGTTCAAATTCTTTTAAGTAAATTTTTGCAGCATCTTCTGATTTTATTCTGATAATTGAATTTGAATTATATCCTGACATATCTGTATGTGAAAGATTTGCCGAACCGGTTATAACAATTTTATTATCAAAAATATAAAATTTATTATGCATTGTATTTCCGGCTTCCGGAGAATTTTTATCATTTCTGTTATTTGGTATAAGCTTTACAAAATCCATTGTATTTGGATAAATATTATTACCTTTTGAATCCAAATCATAAACAAGTCTTATTTTAACTCCTCTTTTTATAGCTAGTTTTATGGCATTCTCTATTTCTGGTGTAGATGAATATCCGTATATTGCCATATCTATAGTTTTTTGCGACTGATTTATATTGGTTAATATTTCTCTACATATATCTGAAGAACAATTTCTGTCAGGTATTAGTTTTGTTGTAGAGTCTGAAACTATTATTTTTATATCTCCAAAATCTATTTTTGAATTAAATGTTTTTAGTCCATTTTGATTTGAATATTTATCTTTTTTAAGTGATTTTTTTATATGGCTTTTTCTTACTACTACAAAATTTTTCAACTTTTCTACATTTTCTTTTGATACAGGATAAAAATTATCACTATCTAAATCAACAATTACAAAGTCTCCTATTCTTATTGATTTAAGTTGTTTTTCAAAAGCTTCTTTATTTGTAGGTTTTCCATCTTTAAAACAATATGGTGAATTAAAAAATTTTTTTGTATAGTTTTGACCAATATATTGTATATTATTTTTGTAAATTGATACTTTTTTTCCAACTAAATATTTTTTAGACCAGTACTTTCCAAAATTACCATATATAAATGCTTCATCTTCTGTCATATTTAATTTTTTTGCAAGTATTTTATTTTGATTATTATACTCAGGATAAAATACTTCATATCCGCTTATATTAAATATATTACCTTTTTCGGTTACTATTTCTACCGGAGATTTTATATCATTTATTTTTAAATATTCTGTTTTATACAAATAAGAATAACAAAATACATAAAATAAGTAAGATAAAAATATTATTATTAGAACTATAAATTTCTTCAATTTTTGTAATTTCCTATCTCAAAACCGTATTCTTCTATCTTATTTTTTAATTTCTTATTTTTTGTTAATTGGTATTCTGTAAAACAATTATCTATGGTTCCGTTTTCATACCTGCGAGGATGTATTAATATTTCTGCTGTTATATTTTTATTATTTCTAAGAGTTCTAAGACCATAAGAAACAGTTAAACTTGTCATTATATTATTGTATAAAATTCCTATTATATAATCATTAGTTTTTAGATTATATTTACGTAATATTGAATCATTTATTACCGTAAACATATTTAGTACAAAAAATTTAAAAATATTTTTCAGGTATATTTTATTTAAATGTATAAAAACATCAGGTACTATATAAGGTTTTTCAAACTGTGTTCTTACTTGTGTAATACCAAATTCTTTTGCTATTTTACACAATATATTAAAAATGGGGGGAATTGCATGAATATGATTATGTGAATCTAAATGTGTTATTGTTATACCAGCATTTTTAACTTTTTCAATTTGGGCTCTAAACTCTTGTTCAACTTGAGTTAAAAAAGTTTTGTCTTTAAAATTATACGATTTTACAATCAAATCAAGATAAGAATTGTAAAAAATTCCATTCTCGTCTGTTAATGTATTTAAATCAGGTAATAAAGATTTTCCGTCTGTTATATTTAGATGAACTCCAATACATAAATCAGGACAAGCCTTTATTATTCTGCCTGCTGCATCATCAAAAGCTTCACCGTTAGATACTATACTTGCACTTTTTAAAATACCGCATTCATATCCTTCCAGCACAGCACGATTATTTGCTTCGCTCATACCTAAATCATCTGCATTTAATACAAATTTATTAGACATAGTATCCTTTTATCTAAACTACTTTTTCATTTTATTATATTTTCATTAGTAACACAATTAAGTTTTATTTATTATGATATTATGATTATTATTAATTAATTTATATAAATAATAATAATCATAATAATAAGCATTAATTATTTGTAGAAAAGTGGTTGAAAGTATTGATATAATTGAATTTTTATTGTCAATAAAAATGTAGAAAAAATGTAAATAACATAAAAGTTATGAACATTTTTCTACATAAAAAAAATTAAAATAAAAATATTAATAAAAAAATGTTCATAAATGTCAATAACTCAACACTTTTTTACATAGTTTTCTACATACTTATTGACAATTTTATTCATTTTCTAAAACAACAATTTCCGGTAAAGTTAAAAATCTGACATTTAAAATACTTGTACCCAATCCTTTAGTTACAATCATTGTATTTTGAGTTTCTTTAAATTTACCGCAAGCAAATTTAGTTCCGTATTCAGAAGGTACAATAAGTGAGCCTATAAATGGTATTCTTACTTGTCCTCCGTGAACATGTCCTGCCAAAACTAAATTAACACTGTCTTTTATATCATAATATATATCAGGTGTATGGGTTAAAAGTATTCTGGGATTTTCTGTATTTTCTAGTGCTGTTTCTATATTAGGAATACCGGTTTGTAAATCTTCCACACCCGAAATATATAAATCTTCAATTCTTGTATTAGAATTTGATAATACTTTTATTCCGCTTGTTTCAAGAGCTTTTTTAACCCTATATTTATCATACCATCCATCGTGATTACCTAAAACAGAAATTACCGGAGCATTTATTTTAGCAATTTCTTTTGATATTAACTCAATATCCATAGTACTTTTTCCGTTATGACCTTTTATATAATCACCTCCGGATAAAACTAAATCAGGATTTTGTTTATTTATGAGTTTTACAATCCTTTTAAGTCTCCACAAATCGTTTTTTGCTATATGAAAATCACTTACAAAAACAATCTTTTTTATTTTTGAATCTTTATTCCAAAAATTACCGCAATATTTTTTTACTACAAGTAAATTTGGTTCTATAAAAAATCCCCAAATAAAAAGTGCTGCAATAAATAAAATTAAATATTTGTTCATATTTAAAATATTATCATAAATTTGTTGTATATTTATAATAGATAAACATAGGAGGAATTTAATATGATTAATGAAAAATTAGAAGCTGCATTTAATGAGCAAATTAACAAAGAGCTTTATTCTGAGTATTTATATTTGGCAATGAAAGTTAAATTTATGGAATGGAATCTTCAAGGTTTTGTAAATTGGTTTAATGTTCAAGTGCAAGAAGAACACGCCCATGGAATGGGAATGTTTGATTATCTTGATGAAAGAGGGGGAAATATTAAACTTGAAGCAATTGCAAAACCTGAATTTAAGGGAACTACACCTTTGGAAATTTTTGAAGAAGTGCTTAAACACGAACAATTTGTTACATCAAGTATTAACCATGTGGCTGATGTAGCGGAAGAAGTTAAAGACAGAGCTGCTCTTCATCTACTGGATTGGTATATAAAAGAACAAGTTGAAGAAGAATCAAACGTAGGCGGACTTTTAGCAACACTGAAACTTATCGGTGATGATAAAAAAGCATTATTAATGCTCGATAAAGACCTTGCCGCAAGAACATTTGTTCAACCTGTAATCGGCTAGGGGTAAATACAGGGGGTAAATACTGGATGTAAATAATTTTTATTGTTAAAAATATGATAAACTAACAAAAAGAGGAATTATTATTCCTCTTTTTTATTGAGCAGTGACCAATCAATAGGATTGTTTAAATCTACATATACATCTTGGTCATAATCTTCAGGTATTCTTATATAATCGTCCAGATAAATAATATTATCTAAATTTTCTTTATTATTTTTATCCATAATATTATTATACTCTATTTACGTACAAATAGACCGTATATTTTACAAAAATTTACGTTTAGACTATACGTAATTATGAATAGTAATTTTTATAAAAATCTTGGTAAAAATATAAAAATAAAGCGAAAAGAACTTGATTTATCACAACAAGAACTGGCAGATAAAGCAGGTATATCCTTAAATTTTATCGGAAAAATAGAAGTTGCTTTTTCTAAACCATCACTAGATACAGTTATAAAAATTGCAAATGCACTCGAAATTACTGTTTCAGAGTTATGTAATTTTGAATAAATTTTGCTCAGTTTATTAATTTTTGATAAACTGATATGTATAAATTAGTGGCTTATGTACCAGTTGTTAAAAGTAGAATAAAACACAAAAAGAGGAATTATTATTCCTCTTTTTGTTAGTTTTTAAAATAATATCTTAAACATTAATTGTTTTAATTTGTTTTAAAACCGATTTTAATCGGTTTTGTCCTATCCATAAGTAAGTCCATTGCCTCTTTTAATTCTCTGATATCTGATTGATTATCCTTGCAATGTTGAATAAAATAGTTTTCTAATTCTGTTAGTCGTTGGGCGATTTCTTTATTTTCGAGTGCCCATTGACGCATTTTCACAAAAGTTCTCATTATTTGTACATTTATATGAATAGCCCTTTTAGATTTTAATACAGAAGAAAGCATTGAAACACCTTGCTCAGTGAAAACATAAGGAAAATATTTTCTACCGCCTCTTGTTTCTTTTTTTGGTTTTGAGGTCACAATTTGTGACCTCAAAATTTCATATTCTTCTTTTGTAAGTTGAAACACAAAATCTTCCGGAAAACGTTCAATATTTCTTTTAACGGCTTGATTCAATACTTTTGTTTCAACTTCGTAAAGTCTGGCAAGATCACTATCAAGCATAACTCTCTGACCGCGTATAACATATATTAGGTTTTGAATTTGTATTAAGTCATTCATAGGACTATTTTATAATAGTTTGGCACCTATGTCTATAAAATTAAAATAATCAAAATTATCATATAATTAAAGCAGTTTCAAGTTTGTGATATACTTAGCTCTAAGAAGTGTATATTTATGTTAGTAGTAGGTCGGCTTTACCAAGCCGACATAAATGATAGAAATTGAAATGTCAGTTATAGATTTATTTAATTTTGATAAGCAGTTTAATAAAATAATAATAGGCACTGATGAAGCAGGCAGAGGACCTGCAGCAGGCGGAGTTTATGCAGCTGCGGTAAATTTTGGGGGTAAAGTAACTGACGGATTGATTAAGGATTTAGAGATACTTAATGATTCAAAAAAACTTACTCCTAAAAAACGAGAATCTATCTATGATGCAATTCTGAACAATACATTAAACAAAATTGTTTGTGTAGAGGTTGAAGAAATAGAGAAAATAAATATTCTCAACGCATCTCTAAAAGCTATGAATACAGCCTGTTCAGCTATTATGAAAGAGCCTGATAAGACTATTGTTTTAGTGGATGGCAATAAATTAATAAGAAATTTTATTTACCCCCAAAAATATATTATTAAAGGAGATTCCAAATCAGCATCTATAGCAGCAGCGAGTATTCTCGCAAAAGTAACACGCGATAGATACATGGTAAAACTTCACGAAGAATTTCCAATGTATAACTGGGCAAAAAACGCAGGGTATTTAACCAAAGAACATCTTGAAGCAATTGATAAATACGGACTTACAAAATATCACAGACCATCGTTTTTGAGAAAACATTTTGAAAAACAACTTAGTCTTTTGAGCTGATTATATATACCAAAAAGCGGATAGCATCTCATAACTGCAGTCCGCTTTTTTGTTAAATAAATTTCCGGCAATCAATTGGTGTTATTGCGCAAATTCACCGGTATAAAAACCCATTAGATTTGCCAGTCTTTGCTGCTTTTCTGCAGCATCTTCAATGTTTTTCTTGATTTCATCAAGTTCTTTTAATAAAGTATTCAAGTCCTTACGTCGCTTACTCTCTAGGCGTTCCTCCTTATTAACTGTTTGTACTGCAGCTTCTCTCAAATCGACTTCCAGCCAATTTGGCGAAAAGCATCCGTCTTTAAAATCTTTTTTACTCATACACATATCCTTTATCAAGTTAGTAATTACGTACCGGTTTAAATCCGTTTGAGACATTTCTTACAAATCTTTCAACTCCGGATAAAACATCTTTACATTGCATAACGTCTTTCCTAACTTCTTGAAATTCTTTTGAATTGAAATCGAAAGCCGTCATTTCCGAATATTCAATTAACATTTCGTGCTCATCAAGATGTTCCATAAAATACTCCTTAAAAAACTACATACCTGATTTTTAAATACCCTAATCAACAACTATACACAGATTATTTAATTCATTCTTTTTCCTTACAAAAGTGTTATCGGCATTTTTTTTAAAAACTTTAGGAATTTTAAAAAAATATTTACAATTTGTTACAAAAGACATGTCAAAGGTTCATGAATAAAGGATTTTTGATATAGCAAGGATGTTGGCGAGAAAAATTAATAAAAAATTTTTTCAGACCCTTAACTTTCCTTTACATTTAATCCCATGTAACTTTACATTTGTTTTTATTTAAAATAGTATGTTAGTATAGTGATATAGTACAAAAAAGTAGAAAAAGAGGAATAAACGTGGACAATTTAGGACCGGATATTTTTGGAAAAAAAGATGTTGAAAGCATTCAATCATCTGATAACTATAGTCAACCGACAACAATAGGCGCAAACCCTGCGAAAATAAAAGTTATAGGTGTTGGCGGCGGCGGTGGAAATGCCGTTAACAGAATGATTAAAAATGGTTTAACCGGTGTAGAATTCTGGTTAATGAATACAGATTTGCAAATTTTAAATACATCAACTTGCAAGAACAGAATTCAACTTGGTGCAAAATTAACAAACGGTCTTGGTGCAGGCGGAGAACCTCAAATCGGTGAAAAAGCTGCCGAAGAAGCACAACAAGAAATTACATCAGCAATTGAAGGTGCTGATATGGTGTTTGTTACAGCAGGTATGGGCGGCGGAACAGGAACCGGAGCTGCTCCTATAGTTGCAAAAATTGCTAAAGATTTGGGTATTTTAACAATCGGTGTTGTTACAAAACCATTTTCTTTTGAAGGAAAAAGAAGACAAAATCAAGCTCAACAAGGTTTGGAAAAACTTAGAGAATCTGTAGATGCTTTGATTGTTATCCCAAATGACAAGTTGCTGGATGTTGTAGACAGACGTGTATCTCTTCAAGAATCATTCTTGGTAGTAGATGAAGTTCTTATGAGAGGTGTTCAAGGTATATCTGATATAATTACAATTCCTGGTCTTATAAACGTTGACTTTGCTGATGTTAAGAGTGTAATGGCTGCATCAGGCTCAGCATTGATGGGTATAGGACGCGGAACAGGAGAAGGCAGAGCTATTGAAGCAGCTAAGATTGCTATTAACTCTCAACTTCTTGAAACATCAATTAATGGTGCATCAGGTGTTATTGTTAACATAACAGGCGGTCCTGATATGACATTACATGAAGTTACAGATGCAACAAATATTATTAATGATGCTGTTCTTGATGACGCAAGAGTTATCATTGGTGCAGTAGTTGATGATAATATTCAAGGTGAAATTCAAATTACTGTAATAGCAACAGGATTTGAACTTAAGTCTCAGATGCCAATTGAAGAAAAGGTTGAAAATCGTTCAATAAGCGCAGCTGAATTCTTCTCCGGAGCATTTAATACACAACAGCCAAAAACAACACCGGCTGCATCACCATTTATGGATATTCAAATACCTGATTTTTTGAGAAAATAATTTAAGGTAAACGGATAAAAATATAATTAAAAAAGACTGCTATTTATGCAGTCTTTTTTATTATTGCATAATTAAATACCTGTTTGTAGTTTTAATACAGGCTTGGAAGAATATTTACGTGCGTAGCACAACAAAAGATACCCATTGATCTTGAGTTATAGTATCTATAATTTTTAAATTTTCACGTTCTATTGCATCAAGAACAATTTGTTTTTTTTCATCTAATATTCCGCTAAGAGAAAGAATAGCATTATCTTTCATTATGTTTTTTAAATCACCCATTATTTCATAAAGAACATTATGAAGAATGTTAGCACAGACAAAATCATATTTTTGATTAATTTTATCAGCGGTATTGAGTTCGAAAACAAGAGCATCATTATTTGAAAATCCGTTTTTTTCTGCATTTTCGTAACAAACATCAATAACGGTGTCATCAATATCACAACCGTAAGCGGATTTTGCCCCTAATTTTAAACCCAAAATAGCCAGAATTCCGGAGCCTGTACCGATATCAGCAAGCGTATCTCCTTTTTTCATATATTTTTCAAGTGCTTTCATACAAAGTTGTGTAGTTTGATGAGTACCTGTTCCAAAAGCACATCCGGGGTCAAGTGTAATAGTTATTTCTTCTGGTTTTGGTTTATATTCAATCCAGCCGGGGACAACTGTAATTCTTTCGGTAACATTAGTTACAGTCCATTTTTCCTTCCATTTTTTAGACCAATCTTGGTTTTCTTTTTCATCAACAGTAATTTCCCAGCTGCCGAGTTCTTCATCAGAAAAGCCACGGGACTTGAGGAGTTCACGCTCTGTTTTTAAAACTTCGTAAGGATTTTTGTCTAAAGAGGTTAAAAAAACACGCAATGTGCCTTCTGTTGTTGATATCATTTCCAAATCTTTATATGTTTCTTCTGCTAAAACAACACCTTCGCAGTCAAAATTTGTAAAACAAATATCAGAGACAATGTCTTCCATACAAGGATTAATTGAGATATTGAGTTCAAAATAGCTATTCATAATGATATTAGCTTTCAATAAATTTTCCAATGTTTCTGAATTTGTTATATCTTTGGATTCTAAGTTCTTCAGCGCTCATTTTTGAAAGTTCGTCAAGAGCTTTCGATATAGATTTTTTCATAGACATAGCAGTTTCAGAATAGTCGTTATGAGCACCGCCAAGCGGTTCTGGGATTTCTTCATCTATAACACCCAATTCAAGCAAGTCTTTTGAGGTTATTTTTAAAGCTTCTGCAGCATCTGCAAATCTTGCTGCATCTCTCCAAAGAATTGAAGCACATCCTTCCGGAGAAATGACTGTATAGTATGCGTGTTCGAGCATCATTACTCTGTTTGAAACGGCAAGTCCTAACGCTCCGCCGCTGCAGCCTTCACCGGTGATAATTGAAACAATAGGAACAGATAATTTTGACATTTCTCTAAGGTTCATCGCAATAGCAGCACCTTGTCCTGTTTCTTCGGCATCAATACCCGGATATGCCCCCGGAGTATCTATAAGCGTTACTATAGGCATGTGAAATTTGTTTGCGTGATGAAACAATCTCAAAGCTTTTCTATATCCTTGCGGCTGCGGCATGCCAAAATTGTATTCCAAATTTTCTTTTGTACTTTTGCCTTTTTGAATACCAATTATCATAATTGGCTTGCCTTCCAATTTAGCAATACCGCCAATAATTGCTCTGTCATCCATACCTTCTCTGTCACCGTGAAGTTCAATAAAATCATCACATATAAGATTAATATAATCTAAAAACTTAGGTCTGTCCGGATGTCTTGATATTTGTAATTTTTGTGAAGGTTTCAATGTTGAATACAACTCCTTTTTCTTATTTTGAACTTGTTCTTCAAAAGATTTTATTTGTTTAGTTAAATCTAAATCAGAGCTTTCATTAAGTTCTTTTAGTTTATTTAGTTCATTTTCCCATTCTAAAACAGGTTTTTCAAAATCCATAACTGTTGCCATATTTTTTACCTATTTAATTTCGTGCATTTCTAAGATATTTGCCAAAGTTTTTCTGAGATTTTTTCTTTTAGAAACAATGTCAATTTGTCCGCATTTAAGTAAGTATTCTGCGGTTTGGAAATCATCAGGAAGTTTTTGGCGAATAGTTTGTTCAATAACACGCCTGCCTGCAAAACCTATTCTGGCACCTTGTTCAGCGATAATAATATCACCCAGAGTTCCAAAGCTTGCTGTTATACCGCCAAAAGTCGGTTCTGTAAGCAAGTTGATATATAGAATTCCTGCTTCATCAAGTTTACCTGCGGCACAAGATGTTTTCGCCATTTGCATTAGAGAAAGGGCGCTTTCCTGCATTCTTGCTCCGCCGGAAGATGTTACTGCAAGCATAGGAATTTTGAGTTCAATAGCTTTTTCCATAATGCGTGTAACTTTTTCTCCGACAACACTTCCCATAGAGCCGCCCATGTATTCAAAATCCATAATTGCAGCAGCAATTTTGTGCCCTTTTATATCTCCGACACCGGTTATAACGGCTTCATTAAGCCCTGTTTTGTCGTGTGCCTTTTTAAGCCTGTCTTTATACGATTCAGTGTCGAAAAATTCAAGCGGGTCAGTAGGAAGTATGTTTTGAAACATTTCCTTAAAAGAACCTTTATCAAATAATTGTTGAATTCTTGTTCTTGCACTTATTCTATAATGGTAGTCGCAATGCGGGCAAACCATCATATTTTCTTCTATTTCAGATTTAAGAAGCTGTGTTTCGCAATGAACACATTTAGTCCAAAGTTCAGGGGTGTCAGTGTCTACGCCTTTAATATCTTTGGCTCTGCGTTCAATCTGTGCTTCTTTACGTTTATCAAACCATTCTTGTATAGTCATAATTTTACACAATCCCGACTTATAACAAAGTCGAATTTCTCCTTATTTTAATGTTGTGCAACATGCACTCCACCATTTTACACCAAAAAACAGGATTATGGAATTTAACGACAAATTTGTAAAGATTTTTTAAAACACATAATAAATTTATTGATACTCAACGATTACATAGTGATATGTTATTACACCGCGGAGAAGGCAGTTTTTTACTATTTGATAAGATAGTAACAGATGAAAAAGGGACTACATTAAAGCAAATATTGGAAGAATTTACACAAGGTATAAAAGGAAACAAGTATACAGAAAATGATATAAATTTGTTTGTGGCAAAATACTTACAAAAAAAGCAAGTCATTCAAGAGCGTTTTTTGTCAACAGCACTTGACCAAAAAGCCGGAAAACAGTACGCTCAAAATATATTGTGGCATTTAAAAGTTCCCAAAGGTACAAAAGGTTCGATGATAGAAAGTTACAATGTAGAACGCGCATCTGAAGCAGAGGTATTATTACAAAGAAATAGTAAAATCACTATTAACGATGCAAAGTTTGATATGCAAAATAATCGTTGGGAAATGTGGGGTGAAATTAGTCAATAAGATTGAAAATAAATACAGAAAGTGCTAAAATACAGTGAAAGGAATATAAAACATGCAAGTTTCCAAAGTTCAAAACATAAAAGTTATAAAGCAACAGAAACCAAACATATTAAAAAGAATATGCCAAAGCTATGCTGATGTAAAAGAAACTATTCATGATATATATATATATCGTAAAAATCGTGGTCCCGAAACATATACAGAAATAGGAGGAAAGATGGTTCGAGATCGGGATTTACCAAGTTGTATAACACGACAATCAGACTTGGCAAGTATGCATTGGAGCGAGGTAAAACTTTACCCTGAAGATCAGAAAATAGTAGACTCTTTACCGCCTAATGAAGCAAGGATTTATACAAGAGATTTATTAAGAGCCGGCAAATATATAAAATAGAAAAATTTCACCTTATACATTTATCGATTATATACATAATAGTGTTTTATGTTAATAACACTTGAACAAAAAGCCGGAAAACAATATACTCAAATATATTGTGGCATTTAAAAGTTTCCAAAGGTACAAAAGGTTCGATGATAGAAAGTTACAATGTAGAATGCGCATCTGAAGCAGAAATGTTATTAAGAAATACAGTGATATATTGATTAGTGACAACAGATAAGATTTTTGCTTAAACGTATAAATACCCCCCTTGACATGATTTTTACAATATGGTATAAAGTAGGTGGGGTAAATGTATATTTTTGAGTCTTGCACATTCTGCAAGACTTTCCTTTTATTTAAGGAATGTTATAATATTACCTAGGAGAATAACAATGGATGATTATAAAATAATTATAACGGTTTCAGGTACTGACAAAGTTGGTATTGTATCAGGAATATCTACGGTTTTGTCTGAATATAAAGTAAATATTGAAGATATTAAACAAACTTTAATGCAAGGTCATTTTGTAATGTTTATGCTCTGCGATATACAGAATGCAAAAGTTAATTTTAAGGAACTAAAAAATATTCTTATAAAAACAGGAAATAAACTAGAAGTTGAAGTATGGGTTCAAAAAAAGGGCATTTTTGAAAAAATGCATATGGTATAGAAGTGTCTGACGAACTTGATAGGCTAAAAGAAATCGCAGATTTTTTTAGAAGAATGAATTCAAAACTTCTTCTGGTAAAGCTTTTAAATAAAGCAAAATCAGAATATGATAAATTTGATTTTGAATCCGGAAAAGAATCGCTTTTGAAAGCGATAGAGATAGAACCGAATAACTCTGTCCCATATAGAGGTTTGGGATGTATTGAACAGTTTAGCGGAAATTATGACAGTGCAATAAAATATTTTTTTAAAGCACTTGAGCTTTCGGATTCTAAAGAAGTTGAATATACTCTTATTGGAATGGCATATTATTTGACAGATAAGCTTGATGAAGCAGTGAAATACTTTAATTTAGCAATTGATGAAAACGACGATTATTCTTCCGCTTATGAGGGAAGAAATCAGGCAATGCTGGAAAACCATTTAAAAATCATTGATTTACAAGATTCTTTAAAAAAATATTTCTAAATTTAAAAAAATTAAAAATAATATTTTTGATGTTTATTTCGCTAATTTAAGTTGAGCATGGATTTTTATAATAATAAATTGGGGCAAAATGTTTAGTGCCTTACAATAAGCAAAAGAAAGGAGGTTGTTTATGATAAAAATCCTGCTTGTAGAAGATCAAAAATTAATGCGTATAGGTATAAAGTCTCTATTTAATGATTATCCTGAAATGGATGTAATAGGAGAAGCTTTGACAGGCAAGGAATCTGTAGAAAAAGCTAAGCTTATAAAACCCGATATAATACTAATGGATATAGGTTTGCCTGATATATCCGGAATTGAAGCAACAAAACAAATTTTGGAAAACAATAATAACATAAAGGTAATTATTTTAACTTCTCATATAGATGAAAACGAACTAAATGCCTCTCTGGTAGCAGGTGCAAATGCTTATGTCATCAAAGATATAAGTACAGAATATTTAATGTATGTTATAAAAATGGTGCGTGACGGTGCTATGTGGATTGATCCTAAAGTTGTTCCTTTTATACGGGACAAAAACAACGGAGTAATCCCTTCTCGACAACTTTCAAGGAGCGCTTTTAAACAAAACCACTCCAATCTGACTCAAAGAGAATACGAAGTCTTGAAGCTTGTTGTTGACGGTCAATCAAATAGCCAAATAGCACAAACTCTTACAATTAGTGAACATACTGCAAAAGCCCATGTTTGTAATATTATTCAAAAACTTGTTGTAGACGACAGAACACAAGCAGCTGTAAAAGCTCTCAAAGAAGGACTTGTATAAATTGATAAACTTAATATATTAAAGACCGGAGACCGCATTTGCGGTCTCCGGTCTTTAGTTAAATATTTTAATTATTTTCTGCAAGTTTTTCTCTTACAAGTTTTTCTATTGTATTCAAAACATCCGGATTATCTGCAAGAAATTCTTTAGCTTTATCTCTGCCTTGTCCAAGTTTTTCATCATTGAAACTAAACCAAGAACCGGCTTTTTTTACAATATCCAAATCAACAGCTACGTCCAAAATGTTACCTATCTTGCAGATACCTTTTCCAAAAATAATATCAAATTCTGCAGTTCTGAATGGCGGAGCTACTTTGTTTTTCAAAACCCTTACTCTTACATGGTTTCCGACATCTTCCCCGTCGCCTTTTAATCCCTCTACTCTCTTAATTTCCATACGAACAGACGCATAGTATTTTAAAGCGTTACCACCTGTTGTTGTTTCAGGGTTTCCGTACATAACGCCGATTTTTTGTCTTAATTGATTGATGAAAATAACAGTTGTATTTGTTTTTCCGATAATACCCGTTAATTTTCTCAATGCTTTTGACATTAATCTTGCTTGCAAACCCATTTGCTGGTCTTCCATAGAACCTTCTATTTCAGCTTTTGGAACAAGTGCAGCAACAGAGTCAACAACAATTATGTCAACAGCTCCTGAACGAACAAGTTCTTCTGTAATATCGAGAGCCTGTTCTCCTGTATCCGGTTGTGAAATCAAGAGTTCGTCAATATTAACACCAAGATTTCTTGCATATTCAGGGTCAAGAGCGTGTTCCGCATCAACAAATGCAGCAATTCCGCCTTTTTTCTGACATTCTGCAACTATGTGCTGTGCAAGAGTAGTTTTACCTGAAGATTCCGGCCCATATACTTCAATAATACGTCCGCGAGGAATTCCGCCTACACCAAGCGCTACATCAAGAGCCAACGCTCCTGTCGGAATGGTTTCTACGCTAACTGACGGCTTATCGCCAAGTTTCATGATAGCGCCTTTTCCAAAATCTTTTTCAATTTTGTCTATTGCAAGTTTTAACGCCTTCTGTCTATCATCAGTAGGTGTTATAGTTTCTTCTTTTACTGCCATAATATAATTCCCCAAATCTATTTATGAATAATAAAATTACTATAATAAAATATCATTTTCTTCTTTTTTAATGTAGAAACCGGCAAATAGAGGTTTAAAGCTATTAATGATATTTTTTAGTTTGAAATTCTCTTTATTAAGGTCATTAACCTTATTTTTAAGATTTTCATTCTCAGTTTTACATCTTACAAGCTCCAGTACTACGTCATCCATGCCTTCCAGCTTTTCATCAATAAGTTTTGTCATGGAAGTTGTAATATTGGTTTCCATTTTATTCAAAGTATCTAAAAGTCCGTTTACTACGGCTTGTGAATTTGGTTTTGTCATAACGGGTAATGCTTCTCTCTTTTCCATTCTTGCTCCGCTTAACGCAGTTTTAGCGTTTCTTAATTTCTTAACTTCGTCTATTGAAAAATATATCTGACCGCTTTGGTCTTTTTTAGGGGTAACAGAAGTTTTCTTACACAGTTCAACTATCTCTCTATTATCAACATTAAGTAACTTTCTAACATCATTTGGTAAAAGTACTTTATCAGAATTCATATTCATTCTCAATAAATCTCCTCTGGGCCCTTGATAGTGGAAATAAACTTTTTGTAACTAACCCCTTGCCCATAAATATTTTATAAAATAAAAAAATAATTTTCCACTAATTGTTACAAATGTTAATGAAGAGATAATAAATTTAAAATAAATCCCCTTACTTAACCAAAGTAGAGATAAATCTAATAGAATCATCAGCAAGTTCTCTAACAAAATCTCTTGCTATTTTAGAAAGAGGTCTTTCATCAATTTTATCAAATATAGCGTAAATCGGATCTCCGCCATTATTGAATCTCATTTGACGGTCCTGTTTTTTCAAATAATAAAATTGAAAATCTTCAGGTATATCTAAGGCTCCTGCCGGTTTTTTATTTCTTTCGATTGCATCTCTCTGTTGTAACA
>CADCNZ010000071.1 GCA_902802935.1 uncultured bacterium
GCTTGCAGGATTCCCAATACGAATTGCTGTTGCGAGTGTTTCAGGGTTCATAATTCTTTCACCTCTAACAATTGCTGCAGCACCTTCTGCTTCAAATCCCATCATTTGGGGTAAATTATTAATTATGCCTGCTTCTTTGTATTCTTTGTAACCTTTCCAGTATGCAGTAATATTACCTGCGTTTCCTACAGGGATAAAGTGGTAATCAGGAGCTTTACCCAAAGCATCACAAATCTCAAAAGCGCCTGTTTTCTGTCCCTCAATTCTATACGGATTAACAGAGTTTACAAGAGTAATCGGGTGTGTTGCAGAGATTTCTCTGACACATTCCAGTGCTCTGTCAAAATTCCCTTGAATTGCAATAATTTCAGCCCCGTACATCATAGCTTGAGACAATTTTCCAAGTGCAATATATCCGTCAGGAATAAGTACAAATGTCTTAATTCCTGCTTTTGCGCCATAAGCTGCAGCTGAAGCGGAAGTGTTTCCGGTTGAAGCACAAATAATAGCACCTGCTCCTTCTTCCTTAGCTTTTGTTACAGCCATTGTCATACCACGATCTTTGAAACTTCCTGTTGGGTTACACCCTTCAAATTTTAAATAAATATTAGCATCAAGTCCGATTTTTTTTGCTAAATTATCTGCTTTTATTAAAGGCGTGTTACCTTCATTTAAAGTTACAACCGGCGTTGAATCTGTTACCGGTAAATATTTTCTGTATTTATTAATTAATCCTTGGTAGTGCATTTTCATCCTTCCTGAGTTTTATTCAGCAACTCGTATTAAACTTTCTACTGTGCAATTATCTAATTCATTTACAACTTCTTTAATTAATCTTTCTTGACATTTTTCTGTAATCACTGTTATTACAGCTGTGTTATTACCGGAAACTTCCCTTTGTACAATGCTTGCAAGGCTAATATTTTTATTTGCGCAGATTGTACCTATTTTCGCAATTACGCCAATAGCATTTGGAGCAGTGATTGAAATATAATATTTGTTATATGTATCATCAATTTTTATTGGTGTTGCGGTATTATGGTGATGACATCTCATCATAGGAAGCATATAATCGGTTGTTCCATTTTCTGCTTGTATTGCGAGAATATCACCTACTACAGAGCTCGCAGTAGGAAATTCTCCGGCTCCAGGACCTGATAATACAATATTACCAATCGGATGTCCGCTTATTGCAACAGCATTTGTCACATAATCAATATGAGCAAGCATTGTATTTTTAGATACCAGCATTGGATGAACTCTTACATCTGCGTTGCCTTTTTCATCAATAGAAGCATTTGCAATAAGTTTAATTTTGTAACCGAGTTCGTTTGCGTGTGCCATATCTTCTGTTCTGATTTTTGTAATACCTTCTCTGTATACATTTTCAATTTTAATTCTTTGTTTAAACGCAATTGTCGCAAGAGTTGTTATTTTATATGCAGCGTCAAAACCTTCAACATCACCGGTTGGATCAGTTTCTGCATAACCAAGAGCTTGTGCTTCTCTTAATACATCTTCATAAGAAGCTCCGTCAGTGTCCATTTTTGTAAGAATATAATTTGTTGTTCCGTTTAAAATTGCTTGAATTTTATTAATTTTATTACCTGCAAGTATCGTTTTTATAGGCATTATAATTGGAATTCCGCCTGCAATAGCAGCTTCATATAAACATACTCTGTTATATTTTTCTGAGAGATTAAATAGTTCTTCTCCTTTTTTTGCAAGCAATTCTTTATTAGCCGTAACAATATGTTTTCCGTTCTTAATAGCTGTGGAAATATATTCCCAAGCAGGTTCTACACCGCCAATTAATTCAACAACAACATCTATAGAAGGATCATTAACAATGTCAAACGGATTATCTGTTAATATTTCAGACGGAACGTCAACACTTCTCGGTTTATTAATATTTTTGACGCCAATTTTGACTATTTCTACGGTGTCAACCTCCTGTAATGTTTTATAAACGCCTGAACCTACTGTTCCCAAGCCTATCATACCAACTTTTAATTTATTCATATTGTTCTCCCCTTAGTATAATTATATCAAAGCCAATTAATAATGTCATTAAAAATGAAACAAAAAATAATAATCAGATATTTTCCAAAATATATTTATGTTAGAATCATAATATAGAGAGGATTTTTTGATGTTTGAACTCAAAGCGCAAATGTATTTTTCAGCAGCTCATCATTTGTTAAACTATGATGGAGCCTGTGAAAATCAACACGGGCATAACTGGCTGGTAGAAGCTTATGTGAATGGAAACAATTTAGACAAAAGTAATATTTTGGTTGATTATAAAGTAATAAAAAAAGCTTTAAAAGAGGTTTTGGATTATCTTGATCACAAAGATATTAACGAGTTACCTGAATTTAAAGGAATAAGCCCAAGCAGTGAAATTCTTTCAAAATATATTTATACAAAGATGAAAGAAATAATTCCTCAAACGAGCAAAATATCTGTTTGGGAAACATCAACTTCTTGCGCGAGCTATTATGAAACATAAGAATGGAGGAAAGTGAAAAGTGAGTATATTTTTAAATAATCACTTATTCACTCAAGGAAATGGATTTTATACAAACAATATTAATGGGTATAGTTCAAGGGTTGAGCGAGTTTTTACCAATATCAAGTTCTGCTCATCTTGTTTTTACATCGAATTTTTATAAAATTTTTAAAGGTGTTGAAGTTATACAAAACTCGAATCAGGAAGTATTTCTTGATATAATGCTTCATATAGGAACATTGATAGCAGTATTTATATACTTTAAAAAAGATATTAAAGCGATTCTTAAGGCTCTTTTTGAAGGATTCTTTTATGGCAAAAAAGATACTGAAGATTATAAAACCGGAATTTATATAATTTGGGGAACGGTTATAACAGTACTTATTGCAGGACCGCTTTCACCTATTGCAGAAAAACTTGTTTTTAGACCGGATATAGTTGGATTTTTGCTTATTATAACCGGATTTATTCTTTTGTTAAGTGAAAGCATTGCTAAAAAAAATAAAAACAAATTACCAATTGAACACAAAAATTCTTGTATAATAGCTATTGCTCAAGGATTAGCTTCCCTTCCAGGATTCTCGCGTTCAGGACTTACAATAGCAGCAGGTCTGTTATCAGGAACAGACAGAATAACAGTAGCAAGGTATTCGTTTTTGCTAAGTATTCCTATAATATTGGGAGCTTCAATATTTTATCCGATATTAACGATAGATTTTAATGAAGTTTATAAATTTAGTTGGCTTGAAATAATTACGGGAACAGTAGTTTCAGGAGTGGTAGGATATCTGTGTATTAAATATTTCTTGAAATTTTTATCAAAATTTTCGCTTGCTGTTTTTGGATATTATTGCTTAACAGTAGGAATAATAACTGCTATATTCTTTTCAATTCAATAAACGGAGGACTTTTATGGAATTAAATAAATACATTGAGCATACACTATTAAAGCAGAATGCAGCAAGAGAAGAGGTAAAAAAACTTTTGGATGAAGCTAAAGAACACAAATTTTTAGGAGTTTGTGTAAATCCGTGTAATGTTGCATATGCAAAAGAATATTTAAAAGGTACAGATATAAAAATTGTAACTGTTATAGGTTTCCCTTTAGGACAATCAACGACTGAAATTAAAATTTTGGAGACAATTGATGCCGTCAAAAACGGTGCAGATGAAATTGACATGGTTATTAACGGAGGTAAACTAAAAGACGGAGAGTATGACTATATTGTTGATGAAATCTCTAAAATCAAGTTTGCGTCTCAAGGAAGAAATCTAAAAGTTATTTTGGAAACAGATTTACTTTCACAGGATGAAATAAAAAAAGCTTGTGAATTATGCGTTAAGGGCGGTGCTGATTTTGTAAAAACATCTACAGGATTTGTAAAAAACGGAGTCGGTGCAAAAGCAGAAGATGTAAAGCTTATGTATAACACAGTCAAAGATGCCGGACTTCAAGTCAAAGCTTCCGGCGGAATCCGAGATAAGGAAACTGCTCTGAAGATGATTGAATCAGGAGCTGTAAGACTTGGTACAAGCTCTGGTGTGCAAATATGTTCTTAATTTTTTAGTTCAAGTTCACAGCACATTTGACAAGCGCCAAATGTACCACCGTTTGCTTTAAGATTTTTTCTAAAACAGCAATAATTAGGAGCATTAAAAATTTCTTTTATTGATTTGTTTTTTACATTTCCTATTTTTTGTGAAAGACATGGGTATACAAAGCCTTCAGGATTTATAAAAGTATTGGTGTAAGGAAATTTACAAGGTTTGTATATTTTTTGAGTTTTTACAATATCGGAATTAAAAAATTTTTCAATTGATTCTAACGGTTTGTCGCAGTACTCAAATTTTGGTGAAAACCGAATTTTAGTTGAGCCTTTAATACTTTCAATTTCTTTGTAAATTTCTTTAAAATGCTCTATATCAAAGTATTTCTGTATAGGATAATCAGCGTTATAGGCTTCAATAAAGCAGTCTTGTAATACAGAATTTTGTTTTAAATTATTGTTTCTTAAAAATGAAACGGATAAAAACTCAAAACCCATCTTTTCGCACAGTTTGTATAGTTTAGGTAAGTCATCAAGATTATTTTCTAAAACAATAGTTTTAATATCAATAATTTGATTCTTTTTTTGTGCTTTTAAGTTTTCCAAGTTAGTAATAATTCTATCAAAAATTCCATCCTGTCCTCTGTTTTGGTCATGTGTTTTACCATAACCGTCGAGAGATATAGATAGAAGTAAAAGTTTATACTTTATAAATGCTTTTATAATTTCATCATTAATAAGAATACCATTAGATACAACATGAACTTTGTTCATTATTTTTTTAGAAAGGTATGCCAAAATTTCTATAAAATCAGTTCTTATTAAAGGTTCTCCGCCAACAAGTGTTGCTATAGAGTAAAACGGAAGCTGATCTATGACCATTTTCCATTCATTAGTTGTTAATTCAGACTTGTTTCTATCATTGCCTACATAACAATAAGAACAATTTAAATTGCATCTATATGTCAATTCTAAAAAGTATCTTAAAGGAACAAAAGCTCTGCCATAGCGATTGTTATATGACAGTGCTGTATAAAAATTTCTAGCCCAATCGAACAAAGATGAATAATTCATAAATACTCCGCAGTTCTTACATCATATATTAGCATAAAGTTCAATGATTGTTTATAAATTAATGTTTAATATAATAAAGAATCCTCATCGCTCAAACCTTCCCTTCTTTAGCAGGCTTGATTTAACTTGCCAAAGAAGGGTTTCTTTTGTGATATAATTCTTCTAAAAGGAGTGTTGATGAATATTCTTATTACAGGAGCAACTCGCGGGATAGGCAGGGTTATTGCAAATAGTCTTGAAGGAGAAATTTTTGCAACAGGACGAAATCTTGAATTGCTTAAAGACTATAATAATTATTGCGTATGTGATTTGACTAAAAAATCTGATATTGAAAAGCTTGGGAAATATATTCAAAATAATAAAATTGATGTTTTGGTAAATAATGCCGGAGAATATATATATTCAGCGATAGAAAATTGCAGTTGTGAAAATATAGAACGAATTTTAAAAACTAATTTGGAAGCACCGTTGTATTTAATATCCAAAGCCGTACCACATATGAAAATGCAAAAATGGGGCAGAATAATTAATATAGGTTCTATCAGCGGTGTTATGGGAGAAGCTTGTGCAAGTTTATATTCAGCATCAAAATCGGGATTAATAGGTGCTACAAAAGCTCTTGCTTTAGAGTTGGCGGAATATGGAATTACTGTAAATACAATAAATCCTGGATGGGTAGACACTGAAATGGGCAATACATCAGCAAATGAAGGAAACTGGTCAAAAGAAGAAATTATTGAATGTATACCTCAAAAACGTTTTGTCGAACCGTCAGAAATTGCAGGCATGGTAAAATATTTAATTTCAAATGAAGCAAAAGGTGTTACAGGCCAATCTATAAACTTATGCGCAGGTTTAAGTGTAGGATGCTAAAATTATTTGATATATTTTTAATATTTGCTAAAATCGGTGCTATTCTTCTAGGAGGCGGGTATGTTATTTTACCGATTTTGTGTAGTGAATTTGTAGATAAGCGTAAGTTAATAAAATACGATGACCTTGTAAGCTTTTTTGCAATTTCACAATCTTTGCCAGGAATTGTAGCAGCAAACATTTCAATGCTTATTGGTTACAAGTTAAGGGGTAAATTTGGTGCTGTAACAGCCATGTTTGGCATTATTTTTGTCCCGTTTTGGACTATAGTATGTTTGGGTTTTGTACTGAGCAAAATTATTAATAACACTTATGTACAGGGGGTATTTTGGGGTGTCGGAATTGCGGTAATTGCACTAATAACTCTTACTATAAGAGAAATGTGGCAAAACTCAAATAGAAATATATTTTTTTATTTAATTTTTATAGCCGCTTTGATTGCTCTTACTGTATTTAAATTTTCACCGGTTCAAGTTATATTAATTTTTGCCATTTTAGGAACTATAATCAAAAATTTTATAGGAGATAAATTATGATTTATCTCTATCTGATGCTTGAATTTTTTAAAATAGGTTTATTTTCGTTTGGCGGCGGATATGCTACCATACCATTTTTATATAATCTATCTGAGGTATACGGCTGGTACTCAATAAAAGAACTTTCTCAAATAATAGCGGTTGCCTCAATTACACCCGGACCGGTAGGAATAAATGCTGCAACGTATGCAGGATATAAAACCGCCGGATTAGCAGGCTCTATTTCTGCTACTATATCAGAAATGATACCGTCTTTAATTTTGGTTATCATAGTATCCAAGATATTAAAAAAATTTAGTGAAAATAAAATTGTTAAATCAATTATAGAAACTTTAAAGCCAATTAGCTGTGCGCTTCTTGTTTCTGTTTTAATAGGCCTGATAAAGCCTGAAATTCATGATACAAAAGCACTAATTTTATTGTTTATAATGTTTATTTTTAGTTGGAAGTCCAAGAAGAATCCGATTTTTTATATTCTGTTTGGCGGAATAGCAGGAATTTTAACTAATGTTATTTTTTCATAATCAGTTTTAATTCAACACGTCGGCTTTTGTTATAATCTTCTTTTCCGTTTATGATAATTGGATCGGAATAGCTTGCTCCTTCCACAACAATCATTTTATGCAGTTTACTGCCATTTTGTTTGTTATATTGAGTATTCATCATATATTCGGCAACCACTTGTGCTCTTCTCAAGCTTAAGTCCATGTTTTTCATATATTGTTCATCAGGAGAATACTTGCCTTTATAGGTTTGTGAATCGGTGTGTCCTTGAATGATTATTTTATCAAGGTGTTCAGACATATATTTATTTGAAAATAGTGAGTTTAAATATGCCGGAGAAAATTTTGAAAGAAAAGCTTTTCCTGATGGTGTTAGTTGAGCGCTATTAAGCGTGAATAGTGATAAATCCGAAATTTTTACAATTCCGGTAGAAATATCAACTTTTGAGTCAATATTCTGCTCTTGCAATGATTCTTTCAACGCTTGAGAAGCTTTATTTTGTTCAATGTCCTGTTGAATTTTACTATAATAGCTTGTCATATAGGTATAGAAAAATAAGACAATGAAAACCAGTACCAAAGCTGTCATTAAGTCAGTCATGGTTACCCAAAATATATTGTTTTCTCCTGTATCATCTGTTTTTCTTTTTAATCTCATAAAGCAAATACTCTAAAATAACTTGTCAACAATATCACCGTTATTACCTTTGCCAAGTGTCTCGTTAAGTTTATTTAAACTGTATAAAATATTTTCCAAATATGGTGTTGTACTTTCTCCCAAACTCTTAGTGACAGCAGAAGCAAAAGTTTCAGGTAATTCTTTTAATAATTTTTCATTAGTTATATTCTGCAACTTTGATTCTTTCACTAAATCTAAAAGAAATTTTTCGCTTGTTACAACATCAAATAGTCTTATAAATTCTTTTTGTATGTATAAACATAACTTTTTACACATCTTATTATACAGAACTTTTTCTATGAACATAAAAATAAGTGAAAATCCAACTGCAAAAACTGAACACAGGGCAGCAAGTTGAATATTTGCAATAAGTCCGTTCAGAGAGGAACTAATATCACCTTCCATTGCAAAATTAACCGAAGTAAAAGCTATTGCCATTTTTAAGAAAGTAAAAAACGGCCCTAAACCGGTTAATAAAGTTGGCATAGTTTGAATAAATTTATTATTTATCTTTGATATTACGAGAGAATCTTCGTTAAAAAAGTATGAAGCATCAATTGTTAAATAGATTTCTGATGTAATTTCTCCGGCACTTTTATTTTGATTGGCAATATATAATTTTTCAGGGAAAATCAAAGCTTTTTTAAAATCTTCCCATGCAGTAGATGTGTTATTATTTGAAGACATAAAGTCATCAAGTTCTTTAAAACGATAAGACAATTCTTTTTTATTTAAATCTTTTATAAATCTATATACTTTTGTAAGATTAATATTTATACTTGTATAATTTTTGATTACAAATAAAATAAAAAACAGAAAAAATGCTGTAATAATAATTATTGCGGGTTCAGTTACTATTTGTATAAAAGTCATAAATTTCCCTCCTTATAAAGTATAGCATAATGCTGTACTTTAGGCTATAATTTTTACTATGGAATGTCCAAAATGCCACAAAAATATATCAGATGATGCAACATCATGTCCGCATTGTCATAAGGTATTAACTCTTGTGTGCCCGAATTGTCACACTCTGGGGCACAGTTCTGTATGTGAAAAATGTGGTTATATAATACTGGAAAAATGCTCAAAATGCGGAAAAATGATATCTACATCATCAGAAAACTGCAAATGCGGTTTTCCTACATCTACAAGTGTAGCTTACCAAGAGTGTGAATCTGATGAATTTGTTTCAATATCAATTAAATTCGGAGCGTTGAAAAATATTAGACGTATACTGGGTTCTAAAGATTTATATGATAAATTTATAATAAAACTTAAAAACTTGATAGCTTCTCAGTTGAAAGGGTTTGACGGGAAGATTATTATATATAATGACACAACATATGTTCTCAATTTTAACAAAGAACTCTCTTTTCCTACTGCCGCAAATAAAGCAGTCAGGGTCGGTTTGAAAATTATAAATTCATTTTCTGATTTAAATTTAAAAATTATAGAAGAGTTAGGAACTCCTCTTAAGCTTACTCTTAGCGTTATTAAAAAAAGTGCCGAAGAACTTTTGAGTAATAAATCTTATGAAAGCAATGTTAAATTGCTGACAGTAAAGAAAGATGAACAAAAATATCTGCGCGGAACTCAAATGATACTTGACCAATATGTTCAGGATTGTATCGCAAAGGATTATAAGACAGATTCTTTGTATTCTGTAGAAGCAAATGGTAATTCAATTATGTTTTATGAGATTTTGCTCAGTAGTTATATATTGCCGCCTAATGAAAAAAATTCGGATGAACCCGTAGATGTTCAAACAAAAGAACTTTCAGACAAACACTATCCGCAAGATAAGGATGATATATATTCGTATAAAGTTTTTGATATTAATGCAAAGTGTAATTTTGAGAAAGCCAATGCTACTAATCTTTTTAATATATTTAAAGAAAACAAAATTATATCTATAAGAGGCAGCCAAGAGCTGAGTGTCAAGACGTCAGATTTGGTTAACTTTTATGAAAGCAAGGGCAAGATAGTATTAAGAGCAGTTTGTACAGAAGAAACTACATATAAACCTTGGGGTGTTTTAGAGCAACTTTATACAGAGTATTATAAAATTTCTCCGAGTAATATTAGTAATATTCAAGATACTGACGGTATAAAATATCATAGTATAGCTGAATTAATAAAAGGAAATTCCATAACTGCATCAACAGCAGAAGATGCAAGATTTGCGTATATAGAAGAATTTTCAAAATTTTTATCCTCTTTGAGAAACTATGTTGTTATAATAGAAGGTTTTGAAAATATTGATGATACAACAATTCAAACTTTAAATTTGTATTTTGATAAATTTAAAAAGATTGTACCTGACTTTGTTTTTATAACGGATAGAGATGTCTTGTTACATTTAAAAATAAAAAGCTTGATAAGAACGTCATTATATAGTGAATATACAATGTTAAAATCCGGAATAGACAGTTTATTTTCACAGTTAACTGCGGATGCATCCGATTTTATTCAATCCTTTTATTATGAAAAAATAAAGGAACATTATAAAGGATCCGCAATATATTTTGACAATGCGATAAAATATCTTAAGGAAAAAAACGTACTTGTAAATTTTGAAAATAAACTTTTGATAAAAAATAACAATTCAGTTATACTGCCACCGGAATTGTCGGGTTTGATAAGAGCGCGGCTGAAGCATTTGAGTAAAAATGCTGATGCATCAATGATACTTGCTTATTCTGCATATTTGGGTGCAAGGCTGGATTATAATCTTTTAAAACAATTAGGTATTAATGATGTTGAAAAAAATGCAGAGCTGCTGCAGGATTCCGGATTTGGGTATATAAGAGATAACTGTTTATATATTAATAATTATAATTTGATTAAATCAGCGGTTATTTCTTCTATAAAAAGAAATACTGAAGAATTTTTAATAAAAAATATTTTGTCAAAATTAAAAGATATTGATAATACAAGTAAATTCTTATTGCTTGGCAAAATTTCAATGTACAAAGAAGAATATATTTTATTATGGGAAAATTCACAATTTTGTATGGCAGTAGGTGATTATGATGCATATTTAAAAAACTGTCTTGGTAGTCTTTCTTTAATAGAACATGTCAAAGACAATATTTCTTCCGAAGACATAGAAGCTCAAAAGAAAGAAGTATTTCAAAATATATTGATGAATCTTTATAGCTATTCTCCGGATAAGATATATTCTATAGAGAATATTCTTTTAATAGATGCTATAGAACACGATGATAATGAAAAAGTAGTTAAATTATCAAATATGATGCTGCAAGGAGCTTTAATATCCTCAAATTATACAAGTGCATTAACTTTGCTTCATAATATATTAGAAAGAATGAAAAATCCAACACTTCTTGTAAACGGAGCGGTTAATACTCGTTTTCTCCTATTGTCTTTGGTCAATATAGAAATTTTATTTAATATCGGAGATTATAAAAACTGTATAGAAACTGCTGAAGATATTTTAAAAGTAATTAAACCAAATATTATCGAAAAAATTAAACCTGCCGGATTTTCAATAAATTTATTTGTTGAACATATATTGGAAACTTTCAGGCTTGCTGCTTTTGCAATGTTGCTCTCGTGTAGATTTAGTGTCTTAGATAGCTTCATGGAAAAAATAACGTCAGCGTTGGGGACAGAATTGCCGGATAAGAATGCACTTTATGCAATAAAAGATTTTATTGCGGGTAAAAACTTTGCTCCGTCACAAACAGAGGAAGCGTCTCCTTTTTCAAAAATAATTTACCTAATATTGCACGAATTTTCTGAAAATAACAATAATTACAAAATATTTGCCGAAAACATATATCAGGCAAAATTGCTGGCTTCAGATATACACCAAACACAAATAGAAATGTTTTGCGATTTGTTAATCGGATACTCATATTCTAAGATGCAAATACCTCAGAAAGCATTAAGCATATATAATGACGTACTTGAAAAGGCGGAAAATAAAGCAATATACAATTTGGTATTATTGTCTAAGTATTTTATTGCAAAACTTAAAATAGCAACATCAGATTATGATGATGCAATTCTTATTATAAATGATTCTATTGCGTTGTTGCAGGAAAATAACAAGTCTTCTTTATTATATGCAATCTTTGAAAAATTATTTGTTGATTTAATTCAAGCGCATAAGATGCCTTCTATAGATGCAGAATTAGAGATTGAAAAACTCAAACGATTATCTCCAAACGGCGAACTGTTAAGGTTAGTAGGAATTTAGGGTTTTATTTTGAATATTTTGAAATTTCAGACTGTATAGTGTTGGCTCTAACTATATACTTTGAAAGTTGGTCATATTTGCTAAATGATTCGCCATAGGGTATTTTCATGGATATAAGTTCATCTACGCTGTTATTAATGCTTTCAAGTGTTCTCAAAGATTGTTTTAATTCTACAAAATGTGAAAATTTATGGGAAAAGCGAACAGCGTATTTTGTTATAAAATCAATTAATTTATTTCTAAATTTTACGAGATACATTTTTATTTTACCATTGAAGCTGCTTGAAATTCTAGCTGAGAGTCCGGATTGCTTATACATTTTTGTTAATTCAACTAAATTTTCTTCTAAAATGAGTTTTTGTGCTTGCAGAGAACCTATAAGCTCATAGTCTTTTATGTTTTGAGCAGCTGTCAGGTCTCTGTCCAGATCTTTTATTTTGTTTTCTACACTGACAATTTTATACTCAAGTTTAAAAAGCTCGTCTCCGATTTCTTTGTATGCGTCATCTTTTAAAATGTTGAAATCGTAGTCATTCAGGTGCTTTGATGAGTTAGGTATTTGGCTAGTAGAACCCAAAGCTCCGGACTGCAGAAAAAAATTAGAGTTGTTATTCGCAACAGATTTTTTTTGTTGATTGTTACTGTTAATAAAAACATCAATATCCATAAAGTAATTATACTATTAAATGATATTTTCTTCAATTTTTTGTTTGAGGCAAAGTGCAGGATAGTAATCAGGAAGAAGATTTAAACATTCTTTAACGGAAAAATATGCTTTCTCAAAATTTTTTCTTTCAATAAAATATTTTGCGAGCATATAATGTAGTTCGGGATCTTGATAATATATTCTTTTAGCCTCTTCCATATATGTATAAGCTGCTTGTAATAAGTTGTTTTCCAACATTACACGAGCTGCGAATTTATAAGTTTGAGAGTTTATTTTTGAAAAGATTTCTAAAGCTCCTAACAACTGTTCTACATAATCAATTTTTTGGTTTTTAAGTAAAAAATCGGTGTCAATTTCCATAAAATTTCTTATTTGAAAATAAGTAGGTCGTTTTGTCATCCAGCCATCTGATAATATAGATACTAAAGCGTCTCCCCAATGAGAACGAGGAGAATCAAGTTTAGAAAAAATTTGATGAGCTTTATATAAATCTTCATTCAATATAGCCAAATAAGCATGTTCAACCGAGTTTGGAAATATTTCCAAATCGGAACAGTCTTTATAGAAGAAGAAAAAATTTTCTTTATTAATTCCCATCTTTTTTGGATTTATTAATTCTTAAAGATTTAGATTTATCTTTTCCGTCAACCACGATTTCATCATCTCCACCGGATAACGAATCGAATTTATTATTAAGTTCGGTGCCGCCTTTTATCAAATTAGAAACAGAATCAACCGAAGATATATTTGTATTTGTACCGATTAAATTTGCAAGCTTTATTTGGAGATATATTTCTTCTCTGTATATTTTTACATCCTTATCAGCTTTTATAGCAACTTTACAAACGCCATTCTTTGCTTCGACAATAGTAATTTCAATATTGTCGTTTATCATTATTTTTTGACCGTTTTTTCTGGTAATTACAAGCATTTTATTCCTTAAATTCTAAACTTCTTTAAACATTGGGTAACTAATATCATAACCGGAGCCTGAAAGCACTATTTGCCCTGCTTTTTGATTCTCTATATTGAATATTAACGGAGCTAATAAATTTATTGTTGTTCCTTTAGGATTTTCATGCGGTATAGAAGTTATGTTCATAACTAATATACTTTCGGCAGTCTTAATTTCTAAATCCTCTACAACATTATCCGGAATATCTATTGAGTAATCAAAACTCAACGCTGCTACTGATATAATAGGAAAAGCTAATCCAGGATCCTCAAGGGATTGGAGCCATTTAAACAATGAATCTTGATCAGGATCAAGAATTACGTATCGTTGTAAACTGTCAAATCCTATTATAGGAAGAACAAAATCGAAAATGCGACTTTCTTCTATATCAATTTCTCCAAATCTAACTGTATTGAATTTCATTCTCTTTCTTTCTTTAAAAATTTATCTGATTTGTTATCAAAGATTGTATTACTTCCGGACTAACGGAAGAAGAATTTCTTCTTCCCATAAGCATATTTAGCATATCGTAATTATTTACGTTATTATTGCTATTTCCCATTAATAAAGACAAGTCTGAATTGTAATTGCTGCCATAAACATTTCCCAAACCTGCTCTTTGTAAAACTCTTAAAGCAGTTACAATTTCATCGTTAGTAGGAGCTTGGCTTGAAAAATCTTTATACTCTTTGAATTTGCCGGGTGCGATATCGTTTTGTCTGTTCATTTCACGCATTAAATTTTCAATTTTTTGTCTTTCATAATCACTTCTTGCTTCTTCTGAAAAACCACTTCCAAATCTGCTTCTGATAAAACGATCCAAATCAGTTTCGTTTTCATCGGGTTCTCCGCATTTGTCAGGGCTTTCTATACAAGTTTTACCTTTTCTTGCATATCTTGTTAATTGTCCGTTTGTTGATAAAGTAAGAACCTTTTCATAATTGGCAATTGCTTCGTCTCTTTTGCCTATTTGAGCTGATGTCATCGCTAAATAATAATAAGCAACAGCATTGGACGGATCTTTCTTTATTATATTGTTAAATGCATTATATGATTGTGCATAATTTCCAGATTTATACAATCTAATTGCAGACGACAGTGAAGAATTATTAGTTGTTCTGGCATCAGACATATTAATAGTTAATGCACAAATCATAACGCTCAAAATTGTTAATACAGATTTTTTCATAATACAAATCCTTACTACTCTTCTTATATTATATAATAACCTTAAGCTCCGTTTAGAGCTATACATCATATAATTGAATTATACATTATATTTATAATGATAACAAGCTTTCTGTCAATACAAAATTACAAATTTCATCTTCCAAATGTATTCCGTATAGTCCGTTTATCTCTTTAATAAAGTAACATGGACTTGTTACGTTTACTTCAATAATTTTACCATCAATTACATCTAAACCGGCCATACTTATACCGATGGAATTAAGTTTTTCTGCAACGGGAGTGAAAAGTTCGGCTTCTTCGCGTGAAAGTTCTGCCTTTACAATATGGTTATCGTCATGCGTATTAAACTTAAAATCATCGCCGCTCGGAAGCTTTTTTATGCAGTAAGGCAGTACTTTGTTTCCAAGAGTTAAAACTCGTTTGTCTCCGTTTTTAACTTCTTTAATAAACTTTTGTACCATAACCAGAGTTGTTTCGTTGTTTGTCATTGTGTTAATTATTGTTCTTGTATTAGGGTCTCCTTCATAAAGATACATAACACCGGAACCGAAGCATCTATTTAGTGGTTTTAGAACTATTTCTTTATGAGTTGCTAAAAATGATTCTATATCATTAAGAGAAGCTGTAACTATATTTGGGGACATTAAATCTTTGAAATAAACGCTGTGAAGTTTTTCATTAAAATCTCTTATAGCGGACGGAGAGTTAATAACTTGTGCCTTTTTTACAAAATCAAATATATATGTGGCATTAATATAATCAATGTCTACAGGTGGATCCGGACGAAACATAACTAAGTCAAATTCGTCTATTTTGATATTATTTAAAATATTTTTGTAAAAAATATTTTCGTTTGCCGTAAATGTCTCATAACAATTAGCATATGCAGTATCTTCTTTTAGATTTAAATTTGGAATGGTGGTTATATAAACTTCATTTTTTCTGTCCAAAAAACTTTTTATCATCCAAAAGTTTGTAACCAGTTTGTTAAATTCAAAATATTTTAATTCGATTTTATCTATTACAAAAAGGATTTTTTTCATAAAACATCTCCTAAAACCTTCAATTCCCAATTTAGCATTAATGGAGCTAAATGTAAACAAATCACGTTCTTAATTTTCATATATTTTATATTTATGTTAGACTGACTATATTATGAAACGAAAACCAATTATAGCAGTAGTAGGACGTCCAAACGTCGGGAAATCAACTTTTGTAAATAGACTGGTCGGAAAAAGACAGTCTATAGTTGATGATCAACCAGGAGTTACGCGAGATAGAATATATTTTGATGTAGAGTGGCAAAATAAGCAATTTACTGTCATTGATACGGGGGGTATAATTCCTGGAGATGAAGATGAAATAATGCTCTCCATATATGATCAAGCTAAAATAGCTTGTGAAGAAGCAGATAAAATTATATTTTTGGTTGACGGAATTGAGGGAGCCACTCCTGTAGATTCTGATATTGCGAATATTTTGAGACAATCTGACAAACCTGTATTTTTGGCTGTAAATAAAGTTGACTCACATAATCAAATAACTATGATTAGTGATTTTTATTCATTAGCAATAGGAGAGCCGATAGCAATATCTGCTCTGCATGGTTCCGGAGGTGTCGGAGATTTGCTTGATGAAATAACAAAAGATATAGATGCCGGTGAAAATGTTGATAAAGACGGTTCAATAAAGCTTGCAATCGTTGGGCGCCCGAATGCCGGTAAATCTTCAATTGTAAATGCACTTTTGGGAGAAAAAAGGGTTATAGTTTCTAATATTTCAGGAACAACTCGAGACAGTATAGATTCCAGACTGAATTTTGAGGGACAAGATTTTGTAATAGTTGATACTGCAGGAATTAGAAAAAAGGCAAAAGTAGATTACGGAGTGGAAAAATTTGCCGTAGACAGAGCTATCCGTTCAATACGAGAATGTGATGTAGCGTTAATGGTAATTGATGCAACAGAAGCTGTAAACGGAATATCGGATCAAGATAAAAAAATTGCATCAATAATTACAGAAGCCGGTAAAGGTATGATAATAGCTATAAATAAATGGGACTTGGTTGAAGATAAAAAATCTAATACAATAAATAAATTTGAACAAAAAATAGCCAACGAAATTCCATTTTTAGACTATGTTCCTAAAATATATATAAGTGCTGTTACACATCAACGTTTGAATCAAATTTTTACAAAAGCTGTAGATGTTCATTTAGAACATTCAAAACGTGTTTCTACAGGATTATTGAATAAAGTTATAAACGAATCATATGCACTTAATCCTCCGCAAACGATACGGAATAAAAGGTTAAAAATTATGTATTCGACACAAGCAGGGATAGAACCGCCTACATTTGTATTATTTGTGAATGATGAAAATTTGCTAAAAGACCATTACAAACGTTATATGGAAAATAAACTCAGAGAAGCTTTTGGCTTCTTTGGCACTCCGATAAGGATTTCTGTTCGTGCACGTTCTGACAAAAAGAAAAACTAACGCTTGATTAACACAATGTCACCGGATTTTATTTGCTGAGTTGCCAAGTCTGTAATGACATCATTTGCCATTCTCATACACCCGTGGGAGACATATTTTCCTAAACAATCTTCGTTTCTGCAGCCATGAATAAATTCACCTGTGGAGCTTTGTTCTCCGGTTTCCGGATTCAGTTTGTTCAATATTAGTATATACGGTCCATAATCTTTGGGGTTTCTCCTTCGTTTTGAGTTGCTCGGTGCTCCGGAATAAGGATATTTTTCTATGTGTGAAACTATCCGTACTCCAGTGTGCGTAGGAGTTGAAGATTTTCCGCTTGCAATTAAGAACGCTGCTTCAGGTTTGCCATCGTTATCATATTTGTATAATGTATTCGTTTTTAAATCTACAATTATAGTAGTATGCATTTTTTTCCCTGAAATGGTTATATCTGACTTAGGAGCATTTAAAAGTATATTTTCATCATAAGTTCCTTTAGGAGATATTAAACGAACAAAAGAATCCTGTTTTAGCGTGGATTTGCTGTATAATGCTTTTGGTAAAGCGGCTGCAGCCAGAACAATTCCTGCTAATGCATATGTTTTTGCACAATTTATAACTTTCATATACACAATAAAGCGTGTAAAAATAAAATTTGCTATTTATTCAACAGCGTGTTTTCCAATTTTTATTTTACCGTTTAGAATATCCAAATATCTTTTACATTGTTGGATTTTGTCATATCCGAGCATGATGCCAAGCATAAAATCCTGTTCCGGTGATATTTCTCTTAATTTAGGACTGTTAAATGTTTTGACAACATCAACACACTCTTTTGCTCCAAAATACACATTAATATTATTATTTCCCAATTCGTGAATCATATAATCCACATTTTCTCTTTCAAGTCTTTGTACTATAGCATCTTTGTATTTGGACTTTTCTGTTGTAAGAATAAGGTTTCTTAGTCCTTTTTTATACTCATATATGTGATGGCAAAAAACTCTCAAATCTGCAAATTGCTGCATTTGTGTTTTGTTAGGTTTCTTCTTAATTCCGCTAAAATTTATTGGTTCTTTTTTGTATGTTATTTTGTTGATTGGTGATATGTTGTAGATTTTCATTAATACATCCTTACTAATTTTCTAACCTCAGCTAAAATCTTTTGTGCGTCTTTTCTCGCTTTTTCAGAGCCTTCCCTAATAATTTTTTCTACTTCTTCAGGGTGTTCTTCATAGTATTTTCTGCGTTCACGAATATCAGACATACGCTCATTAATTTTTTTGCCTAACTGACGTTTACAATCAGCACAGCCTCTGAGCCCTTTTTCGCATTCGCAACGAACAGTTTCAACTTCGTTTTCTGTGCCGAAAATCTTCCAATATTTAAAAGCAACTTCACATTCATCAGGATGTCCTGGGTCATCTTTTCTCATACGGCTTCGATCTGTTATTGCTGTCATAACTTTTTTTGCTGTAATTTCTTCTGTATCAGAAATTTTAATATCATTGTTAAAAGATTTTCCCATTTTATTTCCATCAAGACCGCATATAAGTGAACAATTGTTTAACTTAGGCTGCGGTTCAACAAAGAAATCTGTGTTGTAAATATTGTTAAACCGTCTTGCTATATCTCTTGTAAGCTCAACGTGAGCAACTTGGTCAATTCCAACCGGAACCAAGTCAGCATTAAAAGTCAGAATGTCTGCAGTCATTAAGACAGGGTAACCCATAAGACCGTAATTGACTTGAGTTCCCATTCCTTCTTTTGTTTTTAAAATTTTTGCCATATCCTTCAAAGTAGGGTCACGTTCAACCCAATTTTGAGGTGTTATCATACTTAAATATATGTGTAATTCTGCTGTTTCAGGTACCAGTGACTGTACATAAATGGTGGATTTGTCAGGATCAATTCCGCAAGCAAGCCAATCCATAACAACATCTATAGTATCTTGTCTTAAAGTTTCGGTTTTATCATACTTTGTGGTTAAAGCGTGCCAATCTGCAACAGAAAAATAACAATCATATTCGTCTTGTAATTTTACCCAGTTATCAATAACTCCCAAATAGTGCCCTAAATGCAGTTTTCCTGTGGGACGCATCCCTGACATAATCTTTTGTTTCATATTTTCCCTTTATTTTCTCATTCTGCCTGAATGGTCTTTCTTTTCTCTCCCCTCGCCCTGCTGGAGAGGGGTTTTAGGTGAGGGGTCTATCCTTTTACTTTTATAATTTTAACCTCACCAGCCTTCAAACTTGTATTAAGTTTTTTATGACTTAATTTAATATTATCATCACCATGTATAATATCAAATTTTGTTATCTTATTAAGATTAGTTTTAAATATCATTTTTTCAGTGCTGTTTTGAAAATCAAGATTTCCAATTACAATAAGCTTTTCTGTTTCACCGTTAATAATAAATGCAAAAACTTTTTCATTTTTGGTTTTAAGCGGGATAATTTCACCGTTTGTTATAAGTTCTTCATTATCAATTCTAAATTTGTATGCCTTTTTTAAATTTTCTAAAATAATTTTAGATTTTCCTTGAGGTTTGCGAGAAAAATTAAATATGTCTAATTGACCTCTGTGGACAAAATAAGTTTCATCGTCAGTTTGCGTATTTTCTGCTTTTGCGTTTGCCCAAGGATAGATGTAATCATCACCGGTTTGAAAGCCGTCTATGATATATGGATTAAACGGCAGAACTGCTTCAAGCCAAGCAATCATTACCGAGAAATTTTCTCCGTGTATTAAGACAGGGCTTAATTCATCATGTGTGGTAAAGCTCATAATTGCGCTTTTTTTATCTGTGAATGATGACAATATTCTTTTGTTGAACTTTATATGTTCAATTAAATCTTGCGCATTCCAATCTTTTAAATTAAAGAAACTTCCGTAATATCCGTCAAAGCCTGCTTCTAAAAGCTTGTCATACGGAGTGAACTCTGCATATTGACTTGGAGGTTCTCTCCAAGAATCGGAAGCTTCTGCTAAAAACATAAATTCTGAATCTTTTGAACGCGCGTATTTTATTAATTCAATCCAAAAATTTGAAGGCTTTATTGTCGCAACATCCGCTCTAATGCCGTTTGCTCCAAGCTCTATAACCATATCTACAAATTTTTTATGTTCATTCATTAAATCTTCATTCAGCTTGGTATTATTTCCTGTGTTCAGAAGTCTCACATCTGTCCAATCCGTTGGTACAATGGAAATGTTTTTATTATCCTTAATGAATAATTCCGGACGTTTTAAATACAAGTCGTAAGAACCGCAGCTTGGGAGGTCAATGATTACGCGAATATTTCTTTTATGGCATTCGTCAATAAATTTTTTTGCCTGTTCTTTTGGGGGTAAATCTGACGAACGGTCAATAAGCTGCTCATTTATTTCGTCAAAACCTGCGATTGCGTACACAGATCCTGCAGTTCCTAGCGCTTTCAGTTTTCCGACGGGAGTAATCGGAAGAAGATGGAGAGTGTTTATTCCAAGTTCTTTCAGTTCATCCAATCTTTCAATAGCGTTAATAAAATTTCCGCTCTCTTCGTTTTGATCAATAATTTCATTACCGTTTAGGTCTTTGGAGTTAAAATTTCTGATATTTATACCGCAAATTCTTGCTTGATTGTTTAAAAAAAGTGTTCTAAGGTCATTGCCTTCTCTTGCAAAACAGATGTTTACAGATAATAGAGCAAACGCTAAAACGATAGTTGTCTTTTTGCAAAAATTCATCAATAACTCCTCTGTATAGATATTAACATAAATATATCAAAAAATATCACCCCCTCTTCTAACAGGAGAGGGACAGTTGTGAGCAAGGTTGGGGTTTTATCCCAACAACAAAGTCACGTAGGATACATCAAAACGACGCACCCTATAAAATTTACCCCTATTCTTTAATCTGAAATACACATTTAACACAATGTGCTTTAGGCTGCAAAACGAGGTTGTCATCTAAATCATACATTTTTGCAATTCTTGTAACTAATGGCTCTCCGCACATAGGACAGTGCAAATCCGTTTTGTGATTTAAAATTTGCTGTTTCAAATTATCAATTACGTCATCTGAAATTTCCTGAAATTCAAGACTCCGTTCATATTCTTTTAGCTCTTTTGGAGAAACCTTCAAAACGCGCGCAATTTGTTGACGCTGAGTTACGGATAAGAATAACTCTTTTCCTGACTCAATATCCTCCAAAAATTCAAGCCCAATATTTGTCCTATTTGCAAGTCCTGTAATAGACAATCCTGCTTGCTCTCTTTTTTGTTGTATAAATTCTGCTAAACTTTTCATATTCATATTCTATTATAAAAATATTTTAAAAAACTTAAAATATTTGAAAAACCTGAATAATGTGATAGAATCCAATATTATGGCAAAGAAAAAAGTTGTTCACATATCAAAAACTTCTTTAGCGGGCGCTCCCATAAGGATTGTTCAGGCACTTAATAAGTACACAAATTACGAGGCTCGTCTTGTCAATTTTATGCCGACAGAGCTGTCTAACGGGGAGTATGTATTTGATGAAGATTTAAATTGGCAGGATAAAAATTCTCGAAATGAAGCTATTAAACTTATAAAAGATGCAGATATAATTCATTTGCATCATTTCATGGATCTGGAATTTTATAATCCTTTTCTTATAAACTTTAAAAAAGAAACAAAATCGGGTTGTAAGTTTTTAAGACATTATCATACAGATAAAGAATATATTGCCAAAAACGATTTGGATTTTAATAAGCTTTATCCAAATGATAATGTTCCAAGTATTGTAATACCACATTATCCGGAAAGAACTTTTTTAGATTATCCGATTGTGCCAAATATAATCCCAATACGTGATAAAGATTATATGCCTATAAACAATAATAATGACAAAATAAAGGTTGCATTTTCAGTGTCAAATAAAAATTCATATAAAAATGAGCGTTGGGCAACAAAGGGCTACCCCGAAGTAAGTGCAGCTCTAAGAGATTTGAGCGATAAAATGAATTTTGAATATATAGAAATTTCTGACATGCCATTGAAAAATGCACTCCAAATAAAACAGCATGCTGATATTATTGTGGGTGATATAGTGACCGGAAGCTATCATTTAACTGAGCTTGAAGGATTGTCTTTAGGAAAGCCGACATTAACATATCTTGACCAACGCAGTGTAATGACATTTATAAATACATTTTGTACAAAAGATATCCCTTTTGTGAATGTAAATTTAAACAATTTGGAATGTGCACTGAGTGATATTATCCAAAATGCCGAGTTGAGAAAATCTATTGGTGAATTTTCAAGGGTTTGGATGGAAGAATATTATGATGACAAAATTTTAATAAATGTTTTTGTTGATATATATGAAAACTTGCTTTGTGGAAAAGAAATTATACGCTCAGGCATGGATAATTATAAAAACGTAAAAGAATTTTTATATAATAGAATTTATGATTACAATTGGTTGAGCAAAAAAGCATCTAATTAGACGTTTTAACCGTTATAAAAAATTTTTTTAAAATTTGTTAAATATTGCTTGACATTATAAATTTTCTCGTATATAATGAAAGAACGCGCAATTAAGAAGTGCGTAAAGAATTGATTTACACTAAGGTGCTAACGGTAGCCGTTCAAAACGGAAGGACACCACTGAAAAGCCGAAATATAATATTAGCATTTTTTAAAATTAGAACTTTGAAATCTTATGTCAACATGTTACGAAATGTAAATAGCAAAAATCAAATTTGTTGACAATCGGTATTGAAGATATAAGATTGAAAAGTGGGCTTGATGCCATTTGTATATTTAGCTCAAAGAGCAGTCGGAGGAAGTTTAGTAATCCGATAAGTATGCAAAAACAAAAAGAAGCTTGGAATTTATAATATAAATAGCAAAAAAGAATTTCAAGGACCTCACAAGAGGTATTTATTTGAACCTTGACAATAGCATAATAAAGACATCGAATGTGTATACATTTGAAAAACTTGTTCAATTCAGAAAGAATGGACGGACA
>CADCNZ010000072.1 GCA_902802935.1 uncultured bacterium
GAGCGAATGCAAATAATTTAGTTTTCGGAATATCTGCTATTGGGGCGAATCCACCGGACATATCGCCATTTATGGTAGCATACCCCATATATAGCTCTGATTTATCTGATGTCGCAATTGGTATACAATTACCGAATTCGTTACTTATTCCCCACAGAAACATCGCTCTGGAACGTGCTTGAATGTTATCTTGCGTGTAAGATTCTTTATATCTTTCGCTCCAATTGCTTTCTATAGTGGTAAACAAATTATTCAAGCATTCTGTTGTCGTATCTACCATGGATTTTATTGAAGCTTCAGCAAAATTTATTCCTAAATTTAGCGCAAGTTGCTCAGCGTCTGATTTACTTTCTTTGCTTGTGATTTTAGAAGGCATTGATATACCGTATACATTTTCTTTACCGATAGCATCAGCAAGTAATACGGCACAAACGCTTGAATCCAGCCCCCCAGATAATCCCAAAACTGCTCGTTTAAACCCGCATTTGGAAAAATAATCTCTGATTCCTTGAAGGACGGTTTTATATGTTCTCTCTAAATCTGATTCATATTCCAATGTAAAAATCTTTTGTTCGGTAAGTGATTTATCCAGTCCTTTTGTTAATGGATAAATTTTACCGATGCCTTCATATGGTTCCACGAGAAGCAGTTGTTCTTCAAAAGACTTAGCTCTTGCAATTAACTTTCCATCCTGATTAAAAACTCTGCTAGAACCGTCAAAAGATATATTATCAATAGCTCCGACTTGATTTACATATAACATAGGAGTTTTGTATTTTGAAGCAATAAATGATAGCATGTTATGCTTTAATTGTTCTTTTTTTGTTCTTGTGGGTGATGCAGAGCAATTTATAAATAATTTTGGTTTTTTTTGCGCTAGTTTTTCTATAGGATTACTTTGGTATAAAATTTTTTCAAAGAAATCGTTGTCATTCCAACAATCCTCACAAATTGAGATTCCATATCCGTTAAATATATAATTACTATCCTGAGTAATGTGTTTTCCAAACTTTTCTAATGTTCCGGCCGGTTGAACACCTACTGCATGAGAAGGCTCTATATATCTGTAGTCATTAAATTCAGAGTAATTTGGTAATAAGGATTTCCTTACTATACCTTGGATTGAACCGCTTTGTAATATGGCAACAGAGTTATAATATTTTTTGCCTATTGAGTTCTTCTCTGCGGGTTCTACAAAACCCACAATAGCAATCGTGTTGCCTGTTATTGCAGCCAATTCCTTTAACCATTTAATATTCTCACTTACGACAATGGGATGTCTGTCAATAACGTCATCAATTGGGTATCCCATAAGCGATAGTTCAGGAAATACAATTGCTTCCAACCCTATACTATTAGCATATTTAATATATCTTGCAGCCTTTTTGGTATTGTACTCAATATCTCCTGGGATTGGATTTATTTGTGCAAGTCCAATAAAATGTTTTTTAGCAATAATGTTTTTAATTTCGTTTATTATATCTTGTGGAACACTGTCATCATTATGCAGTTTACAATCTGCAATTTCGGATAGTTCATAGAGTTTTTCGTTCATCTTTACCTCTTAAAGTCTATTATACCCTGCATAAAGTTCATCTGCAATTAATGAATTAATCTTTTAGTAAGCAATCAACAATTTCTCTAAAAGCACCGTCACCCCCGCGAGATTCAGTTATATGTATACCGTTTATACTTTTGATTTTATCTACAGCGTTTGGTACAGTGTATGCGTGTTTTGCAAAAATTAAAGAGTCATAGTCGTTAATATCATCGCCAATATAAATAAATTCATCTTCATTAAGTTTGTATTTTGTAACAATTTGTTTAAGTACATCAATTTTTGTTCTTATATTTTGAAAAACTTCATCAATCTTAAATGTGTCCGATATTTTATCTATAGCAGCATTTTTTTCTCCTGAAATTATACCGACTTTGTATCCGGATTTTTTTAAAATTGAAAATGCCATAATATCTTTAAAATTAATTTTACGGCTAAAATCGCCTTTAGAATCGATATAAACACAATTGTCCGTTATTATTCCATCAAAGTCAGTAATAACAAATTTTATTGATTTAGGTACTGAAACAGTCATTCTTCATCCTTATTTTCTACGCAACTTCTCAATAATAGGCAGTTCTCTGGGATAAACAACTTTAACTCCGTCTCCAAGTAATGTTGGGGTTTGTCTTATATCTCGAACCATGTGGTATAGTCCTGCCATTTCTAAACTTGCAGCTTGATCTGAGCCCCAGTTTGTTCTGTCAACAGTAATATGCCGTTCGACTGCATTTGCTCCTAGTGCAACTGCTAATATTGATGGTGTAATACCGCGCTCATGACCTGAATATCCGATAGGGCAATTAAATTCTTTTTTAAAAGTTTCAATAACGCGTAAGTTCGTTTCATCAGCATTTGAAGGATAGGTTGACGTACAATGAAATAAAACTAAATCATCTTCTCCTAAAACAGAAACGGCATGCCTTATTTCATCCATTGTGCTCATGCCTGTTGAAATTAAGACAGGTCTGCCTTTTGAACGTGTATATTTTAACAGATTGTCATCTGTGAGAGAAGCTGATGCAATTTTATAACAAGGTGTGTCAAATTGTTCCATAAAATCAACAGATTTTTCATCCCAACAGGAAGCAAACCACATTATGTTCTTCTTTTTACAATAATTGTCAATTTCAGCGTATTCATCATATCCGAATTCTAAACCTCTCTTTAGGTCTCCATTCGTATTTCCGAAAACGCTTTTTCTTTCTTTTGCCAGCTCTTGTGGAGTATATACAATATCAACAGTTCTTTTTTGAAACTTCACAGCATCGCATCCTGTTGTTACTGCAATATCTATCATCTGCTTTGCTAAATCAACAGAGCCGTTATGATTTATGCCAATTTCTGCTATTATAAAGCAAGGATAACCATCTCCAATAATCTTATTTTTGATATTAACAGTTTTTGACATAAATGAAACTCCAAAGGTATTTATAGATATTTTTTGTATAAAGCAAATTCGTCAGGATCAACTTTATGTTCATCGTTTTTTTCTGTAGTCTGTTCATCTTCTTCTCGTGTACTTCCGGATTGAAACAGCTTATCAATAATTCCGTCAGGTCCCTCTTCATATATTTCAGATATCTCAAAGCTATCATCATTTTTTTCTTCATCATTTTCATCAGTAACATTTGAGTCTGTTACATTATCCTTTGTTTCATTTGCCGCTGTTTTCGTAAAACCGATATTAGGAAATTCAATTTTGGGGATTTCAATTTTTGGAATTCTAATGCTCGGAATTTCTATATTTGAAAATTCGCATTTTTCAATTTCTTGAGGAGGGAAGGTTCCAAGATCTTTTATTAATTGAATTGCACCTGTAGAAGCTCCTATGAGCATTCTTTTCCCGTCAAGTTCAACAACATGAAGAGTTTTATTGCTTCCCAATGGTGTTGTTGAAATAACAGAAACTTTTGAACCGCTCGTATTTCCTAATTGTTTTTTTAACGTTTTTGCCCCAACTTTATTAAGTTTTGTATATATAATTCCGGTTGCATATATAAGCAATATTACAAATATTAAAGAAAATAACACTGATATGAAACTCGGTTCTTGTCCGATTGTATGCGGTAATACTGAACTTACGTCATTAGTTCCCGTAGTTGATACCGAAGACGCTTGAGCTGCAGCCAGTGGCTCGGGAAGATCAGGAAGAATATCAAATTTCTCAGATGCACATACAATCAATGCATTCATCCAACAAAGCACTCCCAGTATAATACCAAAAATCTTTTTCATTTAAACTTACCCTATTTTCTGTTATAATTATATCATAAATTTTTTAGAGAGGGGAATTCGTTAGGAATTTGTAACATGTTGATAGAATTTTTTAACAATGTCTTTGTAGATTATGGAAATTTACTAATACATATTTTAAATTCATTAGTACTTATAACTCTTATTGCGCTTTTTGTTACAGCACGACAAACGGGTAAAAATTGGTCCAAAATAAACGATTATTTAGGTGTTATAACAAAGACAATTAACTCTGTAAGATATGGAGATTTAACAAAAAAAATAGAAACTTTTGAGTTTCCGAATTCAGAGCCGCTTGCAGAAAGCTTGAATAGAATGATAGAAACTCTGTATGACAGAGAGAAGATGATTGATGAATATCAAAATGAATTGCATAGACAAAATAAATTCTTGGAAGCAGTTATAAATTCCTTATCAGATGGTCTAATTATTGTAGATGAAAATTATAGGATTCTCAGAGCAACACCACAGGTCAGTATATGGTTTAATGTTGACGGTAAAAAATTAATGGGTGCTTTTTTAACTGATTATATCGATATTCCCAAAAATAAAAAAGCTGAAAATCTAAATGAGGATGATATAGCAGTTCATAGTGATATGGCATCAAATTTTGTAGCAAGCAGTATGGAACTAAAGTTAGATGATAAAAAGAAACGATATATATATATAATAAAGAATGTTACAGACCAAAGAGAATTAGAAAGTTTAAAAGAAGATTTTGTAGCAACTCTAACTCATGATTTAAAAGTTCCGATAATTGCTGAAACAAATATGTTAGAGCTATTTTTAAACGAAAGTTTTGGGAAAATATCTGATAAGCAGGAAATTGCGTTAAAAAATATGCAGGCATCAAATAAAGAATTGCTTGACTTGGTTCAAATTGTATTAGAAACATATAAGCTAAACGGAACTAATATAAGACTTCATAAAGAAAACATTATGCTAAAAGCTTTTATTGAAGAAATTATTGATGAAATGCGTCCGATAGCAGATAAAACAAATAATAATCTTAATTTTATACTTGAACGTGATATTCGTGTTGTAGCAGACAAAATTCAATTAAAACGCGTACTAAAAAACCTTATAAATAATGCTATTTCATATGGAGAATCTGATTCGCCTATAGAGATATCAATAGGTGAAATTCCAAAATACATAACAATAAAAGTTAAAGATTATGGTATAGGAATCTCACAAGCAGATATTAATAAAATTTTTAACAAGTATTATTCAGCTGCAAAAAAATTCAGAAAAATTGGTACAGGCTTAGGTTTGTATTTATCTTTTCAAATTATGAAAGCACACGGAGGAGAGCTAACTGTAGAAAGTCAAGAAGGAGAGTATACGGAATTCTGTTTAAAACTGCCAGCTATTCCTGACACTTCACTATATTACGGAGAGTAGTTATGATACTTTACGATACAAAATTTTTACAATTAAAATCTGTAAAATCGCAATCGGGACACGATTGGTTTTATGCGCATAGACCAAATACAAAAGGGGCTGTTGTTATATTACCGATAATTAATCAAGAAAAAATTTTGTTTTTAATAGAAAAGCGTCCTCCTTTATATGCTGAAAATATAGCAGAACTTTCAGTAGGATTACCCGCAGGTTTAATTGGTGACGAACGGGAAGGTGAATCAACAGAAGATGCAATAAAAGCAGAGTTATTAGAAGAAGCTGGTCTAAAAGCAGATGAAATTATAATAAAATCAGAAAAGATAGCCAGTTCTCCCGGGTGCACTTCTGAAATGCTTACTATTGCAATTGCAAAGATAGGTGACTACAATATTATTTCAA
>CADCNZ010000073.1 GCA_902802935.1 uncultured bacterium
AATGCAGAAAAAACTTTAGAAAAAACTTATAATGAGATTTATCAAAATTTCGTCGATGAGATTATTCTTGTCGACGATTTCTCTTCGGATGAAACAAAAGAAATTGCAAAGAGTTTGAACATTACAACCATTGTTCACAATGTGAATAAAGGATATGGCGGAAATCAAAAGACTTGTTACAGAGCTGCTTTGAAATCAGGCGCAGATATAGTTATAATGCTTCATCCTGATTATCAATATACTCCAAAACTAATTCCTGCAATAGCATCAATGATGGCTTTTGGTGAATACGACGCGGTTATTGCATCAAGAATGCTTGGTAATTCTGCTCTAAAAGGCGGCATGCCTTTGTATAAATATGTTTCAAATAGATTTTTGACGTGGTTTGAAAATGTTTTTATCGGCGAAAAATTGTCTGAGTATCATACAGGTTTCAGAGGGTTTACGAGAAAAATTCTTGAAACATTACCGCTTGAGGACTGTAGTGATGACTTCATTTTTGATAATCAAATGCTTGCGCTTATTTTTTATAACAATTATAAAATTGGAGAAATTTCTTGTCCGACAAAATATTTTCCGGAGGCATCATCAATTAACTTTTTACGTTCTGTGAAGTACGGTTTGGAAGTATTGCGGGTAAGTTTGCAGTATCGTTTGGCTAAAATGGGTGTTAAAGTAAAATTATATACTGATAAGGGAGCTTGTTTAGATTTAAATAAAGAATTGATATACTACAATCAAAAATAAATTTATGAATATTATATAGGTATTTTTATGAAAATAGTATTAGCGTCATCAAATAAACATAAAGTACAAGAGATAAACGAAATTACAAAAGAATTTTGCGAAGGAATAGAATTTATATTGCCTCCGGAGGGATTTGATCCTATAGAAGACGGTATGACTTTTGCTGAAAATTCATATATAAAAGCTCGTGCAGCATGGGAGATTTCCAAAAACTGGGTTCTTGCGGATGATTCAGGATTATGTATAGATGCGCTGAATGGAAATCCGGGTATTTATTCAGCTCGTTATGCAGAAACTCCTGCTCTCAGAATAGAGAGAGTTTTGAATGAAATGAAAGGTGTGTCCGCAGAAAAAAGGGGGGCACATTTTACCTGCGCAATGACGCTTATAGCTCCTAGTGGTGATGTTGCATATAAAACCGAGGGAGTTTGTGAAGGTTCTATTGTTGAATCGGCACGTGGAATTAACGGTTTTGGCTATGACCCTATTTTCCTTGTCAAGGGTGGTACAAGAACAATGGCAGAACTTTCAGAAGAAGAGAAAAATAAAGTTTCACATAGATTTGGCGCACTGAAAAAAGTGCTTGAATACATAATAAATAACAAGCTTTATGAATAGTTTATTTTATATTTTACCATTTACCCCTAGTACAATTCGTTAGGTTGGTATCTCATAAAATTGCTGATTTGATCACCTATAGGAAGCATGTTATTTGTTTTATCGTACATTTCTCTTGGTCCCATCTGGGTGCGTTCCATAGCTTCAAGGCGAGCGTTATAATCACTATTCTTAGCATATTGTTTAACTTTTAATTGTTGATAGCAAGAAAATTTTTCGTCATTATTTTCGATTGCTCTGCATTTCTCAATTCCGTTTTCAAATTCTGTTTTTCTTTTATACCAATAAACCGCAGTATCATTGAATTTTCCAATTCCCTTGGGCATATCTATTTTTACAAAAGCCGGTGGTGCAAAATCTTTCCATTGAGGCTCTTCAACACCATTAATACTAATGGTTTCTTCTGCTATTGCAAAAACCGGTACAAACAAAAGTGATAGTGCGATAATCTTTTTCATATATTAATCCTTTTTTCTGTATTATATCATTTTTTATTTAAAATTGTAAATCAGTTATCATTTAGTGTTGCTTTTATTAATATCTCTTCACCAATTATATCTGTACTATAAATTGTCAGTTTCTTAGACTTTGATATTAAAGGCACATAATCTCCGTCAAAAGCGGATTTGCCGGAATTATCATTGAGTATTTTGGGGGCGATAAATTGGTATATTTCATCAATTAATCCGTCTTTAAGCATAGAACCGGCGAGAGTTCCGCCGCATTCTACAAAAACAGAATAGATACCCTTGGAATACAATGCTTTTAATATAGCTTTGACATCCAGTTTGCCGTCTTTCAGCGGTGTGTTTTCGCTTGTTGCTATGTAAAATTTCCCTTGTGAATATATTAAAGAATCTTTTGGAGTTCTTGAATCTTTGTCTAAAATACACTTGAATTTATGTTCCATTTTAGGATTGTCGGCAATAACAGTATTTGAACTTGTCATAATGCAGTCAAACTCTTTGCGCATATCATAAACTCTTTTTCTGGCTTTTTCAGAAGTTATCCATTTAGAATCCCCTGTAGAAGTTGCAATTTTCCCATCCATTGTTGTTGCTGTCTTTAATACAACATAAGGAAGCTTCTTTGTCATATTTTTTATAAAAACGCGGTTTAAAAACTTTGCCTCTTGCTCTAATACTCCTGTGACAATTTCAATTCCTGCTTCCTGTAGTTTTGCTATTCCGTCAACTTTAGGATTAACATCGCGCATTCCTATTACAACTTTTTTAATTTTATTTTCAATGATAATATCAACACAAGGCGGAGTCTTGCCGTAGTGGGAGCATGGCTCCAAATTTACATACAAAGTTCCGCCGCTGGCTTCATTATTTTTCAATTTTAGCAAAGCGTCACGTTCTGCATGGTTTTTGCCGTATTTTTTATGGTACCCTTTTGATACTATATTTCCAAGCTTGTCAAGAACAACACAACCAACCATAGGATTAGGCGCTACAAGGTTTTTGCCCTTTAGGGCAAGCTCAAAACACATTTTCATATATGTTTCGTCTAGGTTTTCCATAAATTTACCAATAAAATCTAGGCTTTAAGATCGGTTTCTACTTTTCTAAGAATATTCTCAAGAACAGAAACATCCTTAATACCGCCTTGTGCAAGATTTGGACGTCCTCCGCCATTAGCACCGGTTGCTCTTGCAATTTCTCCGACTATTTTTCCTGCGTTTACACCATTTTTAACAAAGTTATCGGAAACTTTAACCATAACCATTTTTGAATTGGCAAGTATTACTATGCTTTCACCAAGTTTTGATGCAAGCATTTCAACACCGGCTTTTATCGCATCTCCGTCAAAACTGTCGTCAATCTTCGAAATAAATAACTTACCGCCTTGAATATCTTCTGCTTTAGATATGAATGTTGCAAATTTGCTTCTTGCCATTTCTGCCTTTGTTTCTGCAAGTTCTTTTTGAAGCTCTCGATTTTCTTCTTGAATTTTATCTACTCTTGCTTCTACTTCATCAAAATGCATTTTGAATTTAGAAGCCAGCTTGTCTATTTCTGCAGATTTAGCATTAAGATATTTGATTGCCGCATTTCCGACAAAAACTTCTATACGTCTTGTACCTGCCGCAATTGCTGCTTCTGAAACTATTTTAACCAATCTCAAGTCTTTGAGCTCTCTTGCGTGAGTACCTGCACAGAATTCTTTGGAAATAGATTCGCCGTCTTTTTCTATTGATACAACTCGAACTTCATCTCCGTATTTTTCGCCAAATAAAGCCGTTGCACCGGTTAATTTAGCTTCTTCAATTCCCATAACTTTTGTCTTCACAGAATAGCCTTCTCCAATCCATTTATTCATAAGGCTTTCTACCTTGGCTATTTCCTCAGGGCTCATTGCACGGGAAAAAGTAAAGTCAAATCTCATTCTTTCTTCATCAACATAAGAACCGGCTTGTTTTACTTCATCACCAACTACTTTGATTAATGCCGCTTGGAGTAAGTGAGCAGATGTATGGTGAACTCTTATTTCTTCACGTCTTTCAACATCAATTTTTGCATAGACTTCAGCGCCAATTTCAATCTCACCATTTAAAACAGAGCATCTGTGAACATATAAATCATTAACTTTAAATGTAGTCAAAACTTCAAGTTTTAACTCGTCATTTTCAATAATACCGCTATCTCCGACTTGACCACCGCATTCTGCATAAAATGGGGTTTTATCTAGTACAACATCAACAAAACCTTCTCCTTCAATCATCCCGAGAATTTTTGATTTTGAAGAATTATCTGTATATCCGACAAATTCGGTTGAACCAACTTCTCGTTCAAGGTTAGCATATTTAATATCGCCTGTTACGGAAATTTTTGCTGTTGCAGCTTTTGCACGATCTTTTTGTTCCTGCATAGCCACATGATATCCTTCTTCGTTTACCCTTAAGCCATTTTCTTCAGCAATTTCTTTTGTTAATTCCAGTGGGAAACCGTATGTATCATACAATTTGAATGCGTTTTCGCCGTCAATATCTTTTTTATTGTTTATAAAATCTTCAAGAAGTTTATATCCTCTGTCAAGAGTTTTATTAAACCTTTCTTCTTCTTTTTTTATAACATCTTTGATTTTTTCTTTGTTTTTAATCAAATCAGGATAAGCTTCACCATAGTTTTCTACAACTGTATCAACGAGCTTGTATAAGAAAGGAAGCTCCATTCCCAGAATTTTACCATGTCGCAAAGCGCGTCTTAAAATCATTCTTAAAACATAACTTCTGCCTTCATTTCCAGGAATTACGCCATCTGAAATCAAGAAAGTAACACATCTTGCGTGGTCTGTTATTATTCTTAGAGAAATATCTGTTTTATCAGATTTCTTATATGGAACTCCGGACATCTCAGAGACTTTATCTAAAATAGGTTTTAAAAGGTCTGTTTCAAAAGTTGACGCAACGCCTTGGCAAACCATGGTTATACGTTCTAACCCCATACCGGTATCAACATTTTTCTTTTCTAGCGGTGATTGATTGCCTTCTTCATCTTGAAAAAGTTCGGTAAATACCAAGTTCCAAATTTCAACCCATCTGTCGCACTCACAAGTATCAATACCGCAATTCGGGTGTCCGCAAGAATATTCTTCTCCTAAATCATAGTGAATTTCAGAGCAAGGGCCGCAAGAACCTGATGCACCCGGAGGTCCCCAGAAATTATCTTTTTTACCTTTTCTTTTAATTCTTTCGGCAGGAACACCAATGCTTCTCCAGATTTCGTATGCTTCATCATCTGTTTCATATATGGTTATCCAAAGCCTGTTTTTATCTAGTTTTAAGACTTCTGTTACAAATTCCCAAGCCCAAGGTATAACTTCCTTTTTATAATAATCGCCAAAAGAAAAATTACCAAGCATTTCAAAGAATGTATGGTGTCGAGGTGTTCTGCCAACATTCTCTATGTCAGAATCTTTTCCCCCTGCTCTTGCACATTTCTGACAAGAAGTAGCTCTGGCAGGTTCATAAGGACAAGGCTGGATATTCAAAAATATAGGTAAAAATTGCAGCATGCCCGCAGTTGTTAACAAAACAGTAGGATTATCGGGAACAAGACTGGAACTCTCAACTATTGTATGTTGACGCTTTTCTTTGAAGTAATTTAAATATAATTGTCTGATTTCATTTCCTTTTAGCATAATTATTTCCTTATTAATATTCTCGTTAGTTTAATTATATATCAAATATAAAAGGCGCGCCAAAAAGGCGCGCCTTTAAAAAATTTTTTTGAAATACTATTGAGCAAAATATCTTGCTAAAAGTCCGTCAAATCCTCTGCCGTGACGAGCTTCATCTTTTGCCATTTCATGAACTGTGTCATGTATAGCATCCAGCCCTAATTCTTTAGCTTTTTTAGCAAGTTTTAATTTACCGTCGCAAGCTCCGAATTCAGCTTCTGCTCTCATTTCAAGATTTCTTTTTGTAGAATTTGTAAGAACTTCGCCTAACAATTCTGCGAATCTTGAAGCGTGATCAGCTTCTTCAAATGCATATCTCTTGTATGCTTCTGCTATTTCAGGATATCCTTCTCTGTCTGCTTGTCTTGACATTGCAAGGTACATGCCGACTTCTGCACATTCTCCGTTGAAGTTTGCTCTTAGACCTTCCATAATTTCAGGGTCTAAATCTTTAGCAATTCCAACTCTGTGTTCATCAGCATATTCTTTATTGCCGTCTTCCATTTTTACAAAAACTTCTTTGACAGCACCGCAAACAGGGCAAGTCTCAGGAGCTTCGCCTTCTACTGTGTAACCACATACCGAACAAACGTATTTTGCCATAAAAAATTCCTCTCTGTTTTTGTTTCACATCACTCTAAAAAGTATATCTAATATTCTATCATGCTAAAAAATTAAATGTATAACAAATAATTAAATTTTAGCAAATAGTTCTTTTATTGACGATACGGTCTTTTCTAAAGATTCTTTATCGTATACATTATAAACCGAAAAATCAGGGGCTATTTTTTTGTTTAGTCCTGCAAGCACTTTCCCCGGACCTATTTCAATAAATGTATCTACTCCATTTTCAACCATTTTCTGTATTGTTTGTGTCCAGTGAACTGATGAATATATTTGTTTTGGCATTTTTGCTCTAAAATCTTCGGCATTTATTGTTTCAGAAGCATCAACATTCGTAATAACAGGGATAGAAGCATCGTTTAAATCAGCATCTTCAATGAATTCTGCGAATATCGCACCGGCTTCTTGCATAAATTTTGAATGAAAAGCCCCTGAAACGGCAAGAGGAACAACCCTTCTAGCGCCATTAGCAAGCATGTAATCTCCTGCAATCTTTACGGCTTTTTCGTCACCAGTTATAACTATTTGCGCAGGTGAATTGTAATTTGCAATGTCAACATAACCAACTTTTTTACCTTCTTCGAGGCCCGCATTTAATACATCTTCACTTGCGTTCAGTATTGCAGCCATGCTTCCGCCTTTTGTCTCGCTCATTAGATTTGCACGTTTTTGAATAAGTTTCAAAGTCGTTTCTAAACTCATAACACCTGCTGTAAACATTGCACAATACTCTCCTAAACTATGTCCTGCTGTATATTCAGGAACAATGTCTAATTTTTCTCTCAGAGCTTCCATAAGTGCAATTGATGTTGCAACAATGCAAGGTTGTGTGTTAATAGTTTGTTTCAAATCCTCTTCCGGTCCTTCAAAACAAATTTGTGTAACAGATTTACCTAAAACTTTATCCGCGGTATCATATACTTCTTTTGCTGATTCATAAATTTCGTATATATCTTTTCCCATGCCAACCGATTGTGAACCTTGTCCTGGGAATAAAAAAGCAATTTTATGTGTCATTATTGTCTCCTTATAATTTAACGATTCCTTCTCGAAGCCTTACTACAGCTGCACCCCATGTCATACCTGCGCCAAAACCGCATAGCACTGCTGTTGAACCAAGTTTGATTTTGCCTTGTTCTACGCCTTCTGCTAATGCAATAGGAATAGACGCTGCTGAAGTATTACCATAGTATTTGATATTTGAAATAACTTTTTCATCAGAATATTTTAACCTATTCTGTATTGATTCGATAATTCTTTGATTAGCTTGATGAGGAATAAGATAGTCTATTTCTTGTGAAGTCATTCCGGATTTTTCTATACATTTTTCAACATAAGAAGGAACTGTGCTAACTGCAAATTTGTAAACATCTTTTCCGTTCATAATTATTTTGCCGGTACCGACTTCATCTGCTGCTTTTACCAGCGGACAACATTCTTGGGGCATGTTTGTTTGGATAAGTTGTCCAATTGAGCCGTCAGCGCTTATATCTATTGATAAGATGTCATCAATTCCATCATCAGAAGCAGTTACAACCATAGCGCCAGCGCCGTCTCCAAACAATATGGATGTTCCTCTGTCTGTCCAATCTGTAATTTTTGAATTGTTATCAGCTGCAACTATTAAAATATTTTTATAAATCCCTGCACCAATAAAACCTCTGGCAATTTGCAGCGCATAAATAAGTCCTGTACAAGCTGCAGTTAAATCAAAAGCAGGAACATGGTTTGGAATTCCGAATTTTGCTTGTAACAAACAGGCTAATGTCGGGTATATTTGAGGTGGAGCAGAAGCTGCACCAATCACGCAATCAATATCTTTGACATCAATGCCGGAATTTTTTAATGCCATTTTTGCTGCATTATAGCCTAAATCAATTGCTGTTTCGTTTCCGGAAACAACACGTCTTTCTTTTATGCCTGTCCTGGTATAAATCCATTCATCAGAAGTATCATAAAGTTTTTTTAAATCTTCATTTGTTATAACGGTTTCCGGTACATAATATCCAACACCCGCGATTTTAAGCGGTATAAAATCATTCCCCATTTTGTGTTTTGCTCCTCAAAATACTTCCAAAACTTATGTGAAAATTATATCATGAAGAGAAATAAATAAAAATATTACAGTTTAGAAGGTTGAAAATTAAATGTTGTTGTAATTCTTGAATCAATATTATTAATAGGATTTATTTCAGCTTGACCACCCTTTACAAGGCCAAATAGAGCAATGGGAGCTAATATTATGAAGACTCCGCAGGCAAGACAAACTTTTGGCCATGTTTTTTCATCACCTGTAAGTTGTTGATTAAAGTCAATACGGTGTTCATCGCCATTAATATCAAAAACTTTTCCGCCGGAAATAACCATTTCTCCCGGGATTCCGACAAAGCCGGCTTTTTTTGCAGATAAGATATTAAGTGCGGCCTTGTCGCCTTTTTTGAAAACTAATATATTGTTTACGTAAACATCTTCTGCTATTTGTGCATTAACAGAACCGCCCGAAGTTACAGTCTTGCTTGTATATTTTTGAGAGACATTAATTGGCACGGAAAGATTAGCCGGAACTTGTACGGCAGCAGACACAGGGCTAAAAACCCCTATAAATGAAATTAAACAAAAAATGGTAAAAAATCTTTTCATATCAATCCTCTTTCTTCTAATAATATAATTACTTGTTTAGTTTTGCTATTAGCCGATTGACTAATATATTATATCATAAATATTGCAAATTGCACGCATGTTATATAATGTAAAAATGTAGTATATATTTAATTTAAAAATACACATAAAATATTGTGTATGAAGAATTTATTTAAAATTCAAAAACCGGAAATGATAAATAAAACATTTAGAATGCCTGCAGAGCTTGTAGAAACAATGCAGACAATTGCACAAAATAAAGGAGTATCGCTGAACAATCTTGTTGTGCAATGTTGTAAATATGCACTTGATAACATGGAAAAATAAAAACTCCACAAATTTTTGTGAAGTCTTTATTTTCTTTGAATAGCATTTGATATAATGCATTTAAGCTGTTGTATTTACCCCTCTATGCTTTCGGCAATTTTTCTGTTAACTTGTGTCTCTACAGCTTCTTTTGCTACACGAACTGCGTTTTTGATTGCATAAGCTTTGCTTCTGCCGTGAGAAATAACTGTAATTCCTTTAACACCAAGTAACAGCATTCCGCCAAATTCTTCATAATTAATTTTTTCATAAATTCTTTTAAGAAACGGTTTTGCAAATAAACCAATCAGCATGCCTAAGAAGTCGGATTTGAATTCGCTCTTAATCATCTTAAACAACATTGAAGCAGTTCCTTCAGTTACTTTCAAGATAACATTACCGACAAATCCGTCACAGACAACAATATCACAGTGATTTAAGAATAATTCTCTGCCTTCTATATTGCCGATAAAATTATATTTATCTTTTTCTTCCTCAAGAAGGTTATACGCACTTTGCGCCAGTTCATTACCTTTTCCTGCTTCCTCGCCAATATTTACAACACCGGTTTTGGGGTTATCTATATCTAAAACATTTTTAGCAAAAATTTTGCCCATGATAGCAAATTGTTTAAGCATTTGAGGAGTGCAATTGCTATTTGCGCCGCCATCAATTACTACAACAGGTTTTTTCATTGTGGGAAGGGTAACAGCAATTGCAGGCCTGTCAATTCCTGGGATTCTTCCAAGGCCAAACAAGCTTGATGCCATTGCCGCACCAGTTGAACCTGCTGCGACTAAAGCGTCTGAGCTGCCTGTTGCAACTGCATTAACTGTTAAAACGATAGAAGAATTTTTTTTCTTTCGAATTGCTTGCCCAGGAGCTTCTCCCATTTCAATGATTTCAGATGCATGGGTTATTTTTATATCCAAAGATTTAACATCAATCCTTACGCGTTTATTCTTTCCAATTTTACCGCAAGGTGATAAAAATCCTTCTCTGTTAATTTTATCCAAGCACTCTTCAATTTGATCCTGTTTGCCAACGAGTTCAATTGCAACGCCATATTCTGCAGCTGCCCAAACAGCCCCGGCAACAATCTCAAAAGGTGCGTGATCTCCTCCCATTGCATCAACTGCTATTCTTGTCATTAACCCTATCCCCTTTGTGATTTATTAATTGTGATTCGTGAGTCGTTAATCTACGACTCACGATTCACGATTAATAATTAATTATTCTGCTTTGTCTTCAGAAGCTTCTTTTGCTTCTTCAACAACTTCTTCTTTTACTTCTTCAACTGCTTCTGTAGTTTCTTCCTTAACTTCTTCTACAGCTTTTTCGGCTTTTTTCGCAGATGCTTTTTTTGCAGATGCTTTTTTCGCAGTTGTTTTCTTAGTTTCTTTTACTTCAGAATTTGCTTCGACAAAACCTTCTGATTTTCTTGAAACAACTTTGCCTTTGTATTGACCGCATGCTGTGCAAACTGTGTGTGCCAAAACTGCCGCGCCGCAATTAGGACATGTTGTTAATGTCGGTTTTGTTGCTTTCCAATTTGATCTTCTTTTTCCTTGAGCACTGTGCCCTGTTCTTTTCTTTGGTACTGCCATTTTTCCTATGCCTTTCTTTTTTGCTATTTAAATTTTCTAGTCTAATTTGATATTTTTGAAAACATCCATTCTATCATCGTGAGGTTTATATTCTTCTTCCGATACAAAAAATCCCTCATTACAATTTATACCACAAACCTTTTTATTTGGTAAAGCTAATATTACAGATTGATACAAAAGGTCATAAACATCAATTTCTTC
>CADCNZ010000074.1 GCA_902802935.1 uncultured bacterium
CTTTAACTTCTACTTTTGCCATAACAAACTCCTTTATACAAATTGTACATCAACCTTTTTAAGATACTTTTCTTCTAACACTTTTGCCATTTGTTTTATAATATTTTTTCTGATTTCAATTTCAATAGGTAAATTCGGATCATAATGCGCTTTATTCATTTGAGCACCGACAAGGAAATTTATAACGTCGCTGTCTAATAAAAAGTCCATAAGAGTTTTTGCCGCATTTTCTTCCGCATTACCGCTTTCAAGATATTCCAATGTTTTTGTAAGAGTTAAGATGCCTTCTGTTACAAGGTCTATTCCTTCCATTTCGGAAATTCCGGGGAGTTTACCTGCGTTCATAGAAAGCTTTGCCACAACAGGAATATTCAATTCTCTTGAAATAATATTAGCAGTTGTTCCGCCGGCTATCGCCTTTTTACCTTTAAATTCCATAAATGTTTTTGCGTAATAATTATCTTTTTCGCCATGGAACGGAGGGCCTGTAAAGATTAAAGATTTTCTCGGATCACGACAATATATTGAAAGTATTGACGTATCGTCTTTAAGCTCTTTATTCGGAGCAATAAGTTCAATTTGTTTTACCAAGTATTCACTCAAATTTTTTGAAGATATTTCAGGCTCTTGCTCCAATTTATTCAATATAATTTTAATCAAACCGCTTCTTTCAAGCCCAAGCGGATATCTTTTTGAACCCATTGCAACCTGTGTTGCACCATCTGAACAAAAAATTATTCTGTCATATTTTTCAAGCTTTATGTTGTACACCTTCATTCTTCGATTTTTAAAATCTTTTGATTGAATTGTCTGACATTCCGGTTTTAAAACTTCACCGTTTCTTATCCAAATAAAATCAGGATTTCCTTCTTCTACAATTTTTGCTTTACCATCTTCGAAACAATCTATTGCAGAAAATGTCGAATAACTGATACCCCTGACCTTGCAGACAGGAAGTGAGTTCATAATTATTTCGCAGGATTTTTCTATATCAGAATGGTTTTCCATAAATTTTAAAAGCATGGTTGCAGTCATACAAGCTAATATATTAGCCTTAATTCCGCTTCCTAAACCATCTGAAAGCACCGCTACAACACGGTTCATATTAGGAAACCTGTTTGAAGCGAAAAAATCACCATAAGCATTTTGGTTATATTTCTTTTTTTGTGAACAAGCTATATCAATAAACATCTCTATTTCTTATCCTCATTTGTATTAGAATCATAACCTTCGGCTATAGAATTAAGTAACAGCTCTGTTTCAACCATATGCTCGCCCAAAAGGCTTGCAATTTCTTGAACAGTAGCTATATTTTTGGTAATAACTTCTCTTGCTTTTTGTGCAATTTTACTTCTGTCCATTTCAGATTTTGTAACATCAGAGATAACCGCACCGACAAGCTCGTTATCTTCTATTGTAAATATGCTTATGTCAAAAACCTTATCTCCTATTGCATAATGTTCTTGGTGTATGTCTTTTCCTGTATCTATGGCAGATTTAAAGAGTTCAGGGAAGGTTACTATTCTGTCTATACAAGCACCGGTCAAGCCGTTTTGGCGTGAAGCAAATACTTCGTACATTTCTTCTGACAAGAACATGTGTTCAAATGCGTCATTAGCCTCAACAATTTCTAAGTTTGCATCAACAATAACAACTGCTGAAGGCATACATCTGAGCATTGCAGCAGCTTTTCTAACTGCTATTTTTCTCATATAAGATACACACTGAGAAGGTTCTGCATCTCCTGCAATAAGTGCATTTACAAACTCTCTGCAGCTTGCATAACCGCATCCTGAGCAATTAAGTTCATCTTCTTCGGAATGTTTACTTATCTTTTTCAAAGCATTCGAAATCTGTTCAAGTGAATATTCAATTTTTTCTACAGGAGACGGTTTATATTCTACAGGAACAACTTTTCTCGGCTCTTTGGGAACATTATCTCTGTATTGTGTATTTGCATAAATATCTGATGTAATCATAATTCTTGACTCATCACTTGATACACAAGGTCCGTTTATACACCCTCCGGTACAAGCCAAAGCTTCTAAGAAAATTTTATTTTCAACTTTTTCAGGATC
>CADCNZ010000075.1 GCA_902802935.1 uncultured bacterium
GCTAAGATGTTAGGAGATAAACTTGACCAATACGGTACAAAAGTTTACTTAGTAAATACAGGCTGGGCAGGCGGAAGCGCAGCTTCAGGCGCTAAGAGAATGAAATTATCATATACTCGTGCAATGGTTACAGCTGCATTGAACGGTTCATTTGATTCAATCGAATTCAAACACCACGATGTATTTAACGTTGATTATCCTACTTCTTGTCCGAATGTACCTGACGAAATGCTTGATGCAAGAGGACTTTGGTCAGATAAAGAAGCTTACGACAAAGCAGCTAATGAATTAGCACAAATGTTCGCTAAGAACTTCTCTGAAAAATATCCAAACATGCCTGCTGAAATCGTTAACGCAGGTCCTAAACCAATGAGTTTGGTATAACCAAGAATAAACAATATATTAAAAGAGGTGGTTTTTAGCCACCTCTTTTAATATTCATTATCTCAATTTTATTTGCACATGCTCTGATTTTGGTATAGCATTAAATTAAAGAGGAGTACTATGAAACAAGGTTTATTTATTACTTTTGAAGGAGCAGACGGATGCGGGAAAACAACTCAGATAGAATTAATAGACAACTATCTGCGTTCAAAAGGCTATGAAACTGTATTAACAAGAGAACCTGGAGCAAAAGGACTCGGTACAAAGCTTAGAGAAATTCTTCTACACTACGAAGGAGAAGTTTCACCAAACTGCGAATCATTTTTATTCCTTGCCGACAGAGCACAACATGTCGACTGCATTATTAAACCTGCACTCAAAGAGGGCAAGATAATCCTTTGCGACCGTCACACAGACTCAACAGTTGCATATCAGGGTTATGGAAGGGGAATAAATATAGAAGAAATTAAGCACCTTAATAATCTTGCAACAAGCGGACTGAAACCTGATTTAACAATTGTATTTGACGTCGATATTGAAACCTCCATGTCAAGAGTCGGTAAAGAAAAAGACAGAATGGAATCTTCCGGAGTTGATTTCTTTAATAAAGTCCGCAACGGCTATTTAGACATTGCCAAAAAAGAACCTGAAAGAGTTAAAGTAATAAATTCTTCTGATACAATAGAAAATATACATAAAAAGGTTGTGGAGCTCGTAGAAAAGCTATGAATATTACAGAATTAAAACAACGAATTAATAAAAATAAGGAGTGTCTTTGACTGGGACAAACTCAATAATGAATTAAAAGATATTGAAGCTAAATTACAAAGTCCTGAAGTTTGGTCTAATCAAAATCTTGCTAACGAACTGGGACAAAAGTCAAAAGAAATTAAAGAAACGCTAGACAGATTTACACGCTGGAAAAATATAGTCGAAGATGCTGAGGCAGCATATGAAATTGGTGATAAAGAGTTATTAGCAGAAAGCGAAGCTGAGCTTGAAACTCTTGAGAAAGAATTAGACAAATATGATATTCAAAAAATGCTCTCAGGCGAATATGATGAAGCTGATGCTTTTTTAACTGTTAATGCAGGGGCAGGCGGCACAGATGCTCAAGATTGGGCAAATATGGTATTAAGAATGTATACTCGCTGGGCAGAATCAAAAAATTGGAAAGTTGAACTGGTCGATAAATCCGATGGAGAAGAAGCCGGAATCAAGTCTGCGACAATAAAAATTTCCGGAAAATATGCTTATGGTTATGCTAAAGCCGAAAAAGGAGTACACAGACTTGTAAGAATTTCGCCATTCAATGCAAACGGTAAGAGACAAACCAGCTTTGCTTCCTGTGAAGTTTCTCCAATAATTCCTGATTATGAAAAAACAATAATAATACCTCCGGAAGATATAGAAATTGATACTATGCGTTCAGGAGGTGCCGGCGGGCAAAATGTTAATAAAGTAGAAACCGCTGTTAGAATAGTTCATAAGCCAACAGGTATCGTCATTAAATGTCAGCAAGAACGTTCACAACTTCAAAATAAAGAAAATGCAATGCAAATGCTTGCGTCCAAATTATTAGAGTTAAGACAACGAGAACACGAAAAAAAACTTGCCGAACTAAAAGGAGAAAGTTTTGATATAAACTTTGGCTCACAAATACGTTCGTACGTATTTCATCCATATAAAATGGTAAAAGATCATAGAACCGGATATGAGACGGGCAATGTCGATGCCGTAATGGACGGAAATATTGATGGATTCATAGAGGCTTTTTTGGTATCAGTATAAGCAATTGTATTTTTGGGTGGTGTAACCAAGCAGTTTTCATGGTACAATCCAGCTATGAATAATTCAGAAAAAATATATCGCAAACTAACCAATGCACTTAATGCGAATGACATGGAAAGTGCAAAGAAAATTATAAATACGGAACTTAAACGCATTGCTCCAAAACATGAAACATATTTTTATATGGCACTTGTTTCTGATGATTTGAATGAAAAGCTTAAAAACTACAATAAATCTATTGAAAATAAGTCAGATTTCACAGATGCTTATATTAACAGAGGATTGGTTAAAAACGAGCTTAAAGATTATGAAGGCTCTTTAAAAGACTATAATAAAGCTATCGAATTAGATTCTAAATGTGCACTTGCTTATAACAATAGAGGTTATACGAAGGCTAAAATGCAAGATTATAAAGGCGCACTTAGTGACTATAATAAAGCTATTTTATTAAATCCAAACCTTAAAATTGCATTAGATAACAAAGCTAAGCTTTTACTTGAAGTTTGTTTAGAAGATGATCCGCAATTTACAGAAAAATATTACTTGAGTTTGGGTATTTCTAACATTAACCAAGGGAACTTTGAAGAAGCTTTGGTAAATCTAAATGAAGTAATTAAACATAATGCAAATTCTGATATTGCATATTTTTATAAAGGTGTTACCTATCACAACATGTGTAAAGATGATGAAGCTATAATAAATTACACAAAATCCATAGAACTTAACAAAAATATGATTGATGCGTATTTTAACAGGGGGCAGCTTTTATATAAAACCAACCCGAAAGAAGCTCTGGATGATTTTGTATCGGCTGTTGCGCTTGACCCCAAATTTATTGACGCGTATTATTCAATTGCTGCAATTCAGAAAACTTTAGGACAATATCAAGATGCAATTAAAAATCTTGATAAGATATTAGAAATAGAACCAAATGCTATTAATGCAAAAGCCCTTAAAAACTTGATTCTGACAAAATACTTAAAATAAAAAAGGCTCTATGAATAGAGCCTTTTTTATTTTTCTGTATATTACTAAACTACAATTTTTGCGGATTTCTTAATGGAATTAACCTATCTAAATCACTGTTTACACTGAAGTAGAATCTGGCATCTCCACCGCCATAATATTTATGACCAATAGGGAACCCTACACCTATTTGTGCTGTTAACCAATCAGCAAATGTTATGTATGTACCAAAACCTACTGAATGTAAAAACTCTTTCGGATAGTTATATATGTGTGAATTTTCACCTATCCAACCAAAGTCATAGAATCCTGCAAGTTTTATTCTTTCATCCAATTTCGGAGCAATTCTGTTTAAGAATGGTATTGGGAATCTGTATTCAACAGTACCTGTAACACCGTAATCACCAATCAATTCAGCAGGTTGATAACCTCTTAATGTGTACGGACCACCTAGCTGCATCTGTTCTGCTGCAAACAAATCATTTGGTGAGTACTGACCGTTAACACGAATAATACCTAAGCTTCTTGCAAACAAACGTTGTACACGTGTTAAACCACCTGTCAGTTTAAAGAAAGATGTATCTTGTACAGCACCGTGTCCGTTTCCACCCATACCAAAGTCAAATCCTAAGTTTCCAATCCAACGGCCGTAACTATCATCTGTCATACCATAGAAACCGGAACGCCATACATTCAATGTATAATTAGAAAGTCTCAAAGGATTACCTGCAACATCTGCAGTTGTATTTGCTCTTACTAAATCATAACCTGTATAGAAGAACAAATCAGATTTAGCAGTTTGAATTAACGGTTGTGTTAATTTAAAGAAGTAACTTTGAGCGTTACCTTTTACGTTTAATGCTCTGTATGGTCCTTTTAACCTTACGTGAGAATCATTGAAATCAAATGATAAACGAGTTCCGTATGACGAAACAGGTAGCGAATATCCTGCCATCCAGCCTGTTGCTGCAGAAGATAGGATTGTACCGCCATATATTTTATCACCAAGACCTGTTAAGTTGTCCATACCAACTAAGAATGATACTCTTTGAGCACCTGTATATGAACGACCATAGTCATCATAGTTAACATTTAAATTTACCGGAAATCTATCACGTACATTTAAAGTAATTTCTGTATTTTCATCACCGGTTTGTTGTCTTTCAATTTCTGTTTGAACTTGAACGTAATTTTCTTTGTTGATTTCCTTCATAGCTCTTTGAAGATTTTTAGCATTAAAAACATCACCCTGTCTTAAACCGGCTTTACCCATAATGATATGTTTTAAATACCATTCACGCGTCCACTTTTCACCTTCAATATTCATATCACCGACTTTACTTTCGATGATTTTTATTGTTGCAACACCGTCAACAATTCTCTGAGGAGGAACTGTTGCATATGATGTTAAATAGCCTTTTGAACGATATAAATTTGTAACTTTCGAACAAACTTCAAGAAGTTCATCAAAATAAACATCTTCACCCAACACTTCCAATGCCAAATTTTGAAGATCTGATTCTTTAATATCCTTAACTGTATTGCCTTCAAAGTTTATTTTTTCAAGCAAAAAGTGAGGATTATATATTGTACCTTCTCTGGCTTGGTTTTCTTCTACTGTTGCATCATATATCTGTTCATCTTTGGTAACATCGTCTAACGACTGAACGTAACCTTTATCAATTTGATAATTCTTCAAGTTTTCTATTTCAGTTGTGTTATAAGCACCTGCACTATTTCTAGCCACATCGGCAGAAAACATATCTGCTTGTACTTGATTTATTGTCAAGAAACAACAAACTGCGATTAAATAACTAAATTGTTTTCTCATAGTTCCATTTTTCCTAAAATTACATATACTGGGTCATTACTTCTTTGTACTTCAACATTATATTTGAAAGAAAAGCTCAAAACAAATTTAATTGCTAAAATGTAACGAAATATTAACCACGTACAAAACAATTTTATCTCATTTATTAATTTTTGTAAAGATATTTATATATTAACGTTATACATACTCAAGAATGTGGAATTAACATATATAGAGGTTCTTAACAAAATGTTACAGTAAAGGAGAGTTTTGATTACAGCTGTTAATGCAATCTATTCATATTCTGACCATGAATATCAGGTAATACTCCAAGAACTTATGAGACTTGGAATTGCACCTAGCGGCAATAAAGCAATTGATAAAGCCAAGCTTGAAAAAGCAAAAGCAGAGCTTGTTGAAAAAATTATTCAAAAAGAGAAGAATAATAATTCATCAGATTCATTTGCCAAAACCATCGCCCCTGTCGAAGAAGTCCAAGATGGGAAAAAGGCCGAAATGGAAGAACACAGACTTGGCGCAATGACAGTTGCTGAATTAAACAGGTTGTATTTTGGAATATAAATAGCAAAACGCCGGACTAGAAAGTCCGGCGTAATGTTAATGTAATATATTAATTAAACAGAAGCCAGTTTTGCTTGACTTTCCAACTGTAATGTAACAGTTGTAATATCACATACAGAAGATGGTCCAAAGTACTGAATTGCACCTGGGAATAAATATCTGTCATTCATAGCCCAGTCTTCTCTGTTTGATTCCAATTTCTTAAATACAGGACCGTCAAGTTCAACAAGCGCTTTTTTAATAACCGGTTTCATTTCACCGTGGCGTCTTTCCATATTCATCATCATTGTAAGAGGAACACCGCCTGCAATCCAATCGTTAGCTGGCTCTGTCAAATTTCTTACAGAAGAAAGATATCCGGTTAAGCCAAAATTAATTAATGCGAAAGCATTAAACCCTAATGAATAGCAATAGTCTGCATCAAAGTTAGAAGGGAACGCACATCTTCCTTCATAACCAAAGAAATGTGATTGAGTTGAAAATTTACCGGAGTATTTTCCTGCTTTTTTCAATCCTGAAAGTTTTTCTTCAATCATAGAAATAAGAAGTTTTTCTGTTTCGATTTTTGAAACCTGAACATTTCCGTGAGGGTCTCTGTCCATCAATAATTGTGATTTAATTAATGCAGGAAGAGACTTGAATACAGATGCGTTTTCGCTTGAAAGTGAATTTTCAATGATAGCGATTTTTTCTGCATCACTTCCGTTAGAATACTTGCTGTCTTTTTCAAGAGAAGGCATAATATCATTCAAATTAGCGATCATTGACTTCAATTCAGGAATAAATTCAATTAATCCTTCCGGAATTACTGCAATACCAAAGTTTTTACCCATTTCGGAACGTCTTACAATAATATCTGTCATATAATCAATGATTGAAGATAATGACATTTTTCTCTGTTCAACTTCTTCTGAAATCAAAGTAATATTTGGTTGAGTTTGGAGAGCTGCTTCAAGTGCCACATGAGAAGCACTTCTTCCCATAATTTTTACAAAGTGCCAGTATTTTTTAGCCGAATTAGCATCTCTTTCAATATTTCCGATTAATTCGCCGTATGTTTTTGTAGCAGTATCGAAACCAAAAGAAATTTCAATTTGCTCATTTTTCAAATCGCCATCAATTGTTTTTGGGCATCCAATTACTTGAATTCCTGCATTGTGAGCAACAAACCATTCAGCAAGAAGCGCTGCATTTGTATTAGAATCATCTCCACCGATTATTACAACAGCAGATATATTTAATTTTTTGCAGACTTCCCAAGCTGATTGAAATTGTTCTTCTGTTTCAAGCTTTGTTCTGCCTGAACCGATAATATCAAATCCGCCGGTATTTCTATAATCATTAATAAATTCATCATTAAATTCCACGTATTTACCTTCAATAATACCGCTTGGACCGCCTAAAAAACCGTATAAATTATTAGAAGGATTAGCTTGTTTTAGAGCATCATATAAACCTGCTATAACATTGTGTCCTCCAGGTGCTTGGCCGCCGGAAAGAATTACACCTACATTTCTCAAACTACTTGAAACAGTCTCTGTTGAAGTTTGAAAAGTAACTGTTGGTTTTCCGTATGTATTTTTAAATAAAGATTTAATTTCTTCTTGATTTGCAACAGATTCAGTTAATGAACCTTCTACTGATTGCAGATGATTAATACCATTTGCCAATGATGCCGGAAGCTTAGGCTGGTATTTTAGTCTCTCTACTTGTAATGGTGATAAGTTTGCCATAAAAAAACCCCTTTCTTTTTATTATAATTATTAATACAAATAAATTTTAGCACAAAAAATCATTATATAAATTCAATAATTTTAGTTTTTAATGCATTAAGTTTTGTAACAAAAAGGCAATTTATATTTAAAATTTTACTTTTTAAATATAAGGATATTTATAATTAGGGCGAAACATGGGCATATTTTTTCCGGATTACACATTTAATAACGATCAATATATGAATTTTTGGAGCATAACACCTCCGTCATGGTTTAATCAGCCAAGTTATAGCTTTTTCCCTGATTTGAAATTTAATTTTGATTTTAATCAACCGGTTTTCGCAAACAGTGGAGACAACAAAATAGGTCTATCCGTTGGAGATAATTTTCAAATTTCAACAAAAAAAATATCCCCTAGAATTTCAATTGGAACAAATTTTCAGCTTAATTTAACTCAAAAAAATCAAAAGGAATTATCATATATCAAAAAAATATTTAGCGAAAATAAGGAAAAATATAAAAAAATTGAATCAGCAACCGGAATTCCTGCAGAATTAGTATGTGCCATTCACTATAGAGAAAGCGGATGTAACTTTAATACATATTTGCACAACGGAGATCCTCTGGGTAAACCGACAGTACACGTTCCAAAAGGTAAATTTTTCAATGATTGGACTTCCGCCGCAATAGATGCATTAAAAAGCGGTCATTACGGCAAGGTCAGCAGAGACGATTTAAACTCGCAATTAGAATTTGCAGAGAGATATAATGGTCTCGGATATAGAAAGCGCGGTCTTATGTCACCATATGTATGGAGCGGAACAGATAAATATACGCAAGGAATGTATGTTGCGGACGGGAAATTTGCTCCTACCAAGAAAGATCCTCGTGTAGGCGTTGCTGCAGCACTTGACAGTCTATATGCCGGCTAGTAGCCGTTTATCAGAAGTAAGCTTGCCCAAATAATTATTATACCTGACATTATACCTGTTATTGCGTAGTGCCAATCGCCGTATTCATGAGACAAAGGAAGCAATGTATCAAATGAAATATATATCATAATTCCGACAACCGCTATAAGCATAAAGCCGACAAACGCTTCCGGAAAGAACCAATTTATAAGCCCAAGTCCTATTATAGCTCCTATTGGCTCTGTTATGCCTGTCCAAAAAGAATACCATATTGCCAATCTTTTTTTGCCTGTCGCATGATAAATAGGAAGTGCAACAGCAATACCTTCAGGAATATTATGCAGTGCTATCGCTATTGCAACAGAGATACCTAATGTTATGTTTTGCGAAGATACCAGAAATGTTCCTAATCCTTCCGGGAAATTATGTATTGCAATAGCTATTGCTGTTAAAAGACCTGCTCTTTTAATTTTGTGCTTATGTTTACAATGTGTATCATCAGGACCACAGCCGTCTTCAAAATCTTCTTCTTCAACGTGGTCAGGAATAAAGATATCAATTAACTTTGATATCAATGCTCCTGCAATAAACCCCCAAAATAGCATCCAGTGGTATTTTACGGGGTAATAGAGTTTAAGCATATTTTCTGCCGTAGTCAGAATCTCAGTTAAAGACACAAAAATCATCACCCCAGCTGAAAAGCCTAAACCAAGCGACAGAATTTTCAGATTATTTTTATTAACAAAAAAAGTTATAAACCCGCCGATAACCGTAGCGAATCCTGCGAGAAATGTCATTAAAAGAGGTAATTGCCAGTGTTCAAACATTGCTATATATTTCCTTATGGTACAATTGTATCATAAAACAATAAAAATTTACATATTGCTATTGCAATTTTTTTTTTAGCAAGTTATCTTATATATATCAGGTACGGGAGCGTAGCTCAGTCTGGTTAGAGCGCATGCCTGTCACGCATGAGGTCGCGAGTTCGAGCCTCGTCGTTCCCGCCATTAAAA
>CADCNZ010000076.1 GCA_902802935.1 uncultured bacterium
TCAGGAATATTAACTCTTATTTTTATATTGACATAATCCCCAGGAACCAAAAGTTCGTCCGGATTCTCAAATATAGCTCTTAGAGTAACCGTACCTGTATTTTCATCAATCTTGTTGTCAAAAAATTCAATAGCCCCCTCTTTTTCATAAGTTGAACCGTCAGCAAGTACCAATAAAACTGATACAGTACCGTTAGTTACACTTGAGCCTTTATTTTCTTTTAAATATCTTTTTAATTCAATAAAATCACCGCTCTTCATTGGGAAAACAACTCTCATCGGGTTTGTTGTATAAATTTGAGCGATAACACCCGTTGACGGAGTAACGTAGTTGCCTACTGAAACAATTGACTTACCGATTCTTCCGTCCATTGGAGAGGTTATATTTGTATAACTCAAATTCAGATTGGCTTTGTTCATTTCAGAAACAGCACCGTCTAAAGCAGCTCTGTTTTTGTTCCTTTGAGTGAGAGCATTATCATAATATTCTCTACTTACCAAATCGTCCTTTAAAAGCTGTTCAGCACGCTTTAGGTCGATTTCAGAATTATTATAAACAGCAGAGTTTTCATTAACTCTTGCTCTTGCACTCCTTGCTGCCAGTGCATACTCATCAGGCTCAATCAAGAACAATCTTTGACCTCTTTTAACAGCATCACCTTCTTGGAAATATCTTTCCTGAAGCCAGCCGCTAACACGTGCAATAATATCTACGGATTTCTTAGCCTCAATACGTCCTGACGTACTGTATGTCGGATAAATTTCTTTTTCTATAGGGTTTGCAACCTCAACGGTTTTTGGCTGAGCCATCATATATGACATCACAGCCCCTGTAATAAGGGTTTTACCTTGATTCCAAATTATTGGCACAAGAATAACCGCCAAAATTCCTGCAATAACTCTCGTCTGCTTTGACTTCCAATCTATTTTCATACTCTTTCCCTATTCCTAACTTAAAATAAACCTATACAATTTTATCATAAAATTAACTTTTATATAAAATTTTAACATAAATTATTTTAAGTCTTTTAGGCTGTTCTGATGACTGTATATATGCATATGCAGATTTAAAATAATTTAGACAATTTTTCAGCAATGATTTTATGAGTATTCGTGTCAAAATGTAACCCATCGAAGTCAGAGGGTGTAGCGAATTCATTTATATCAAAAAAAACACAGTTATACGTGTTAGTAAGATTTTTATATATTTTACCGACTTTTTTAGATTTAGCAATACTTGTTTTATCAAAACTGTCGCCGAAGGAACTTTGTAAAATTTTTTCGCTTAATATAACTGGCGGAATTATAATTACTTTTTTAGCTTTTGTTTGTGCCAAAATGATTAAATTTTTAAGCCCGTTTTCTATTGTGTTGAAGTCTATATTATATTTAAACATTAAATCATTTGTACCAATCCATAGAACTAAAAAATCTATATTTCCGGATTCTTTTATAAAATGAGGAAAATGTTTTGGTCCGGAGAAGAGAAATCCATTTGGATTTTCTACAAAACCGGTTCGGTCACACATACCTTCTTCCATAACTTTGTATTCTGTACCTAAATATTTCTGCAAGATAGAAGTCCAACGAGTATTTTCGTCATATCTTGTGCCGTCTGTAGGATTATATCCGAATGTATTTGAGTCACCGTAGCATACTATATTTTTCATGATTGACCAACTTTTGTTATTTACTGTTTTTTGTATATTTGTTTAACGGATGAAAGTCAAATCTTTCGTACTTTTCAAAAATTTTTTTTCTCTCATTATAAGTTTTCTCAGAAACATTTTCCCATTTTTCATCAGAATATGATATATAATAAGGCTTTTTAGGATTTTCATAACTGTCGTATTTGAAACTTACCTGAGGAAATAACTCAGTAGAATTTTCTACAAGGTTATAAACTCTCACTCCGCTTTCCATAGCACCTGATGAATATTCATTGCAAATAAAACTATTGTCACACACATAATATCTATTCCTTGAGCCTCCGCTTACTACGTGTTTGGGGCTTCTATCAACCATTGTATAAATGTCATAGATTACGCCTTTCCAAGCACCTTCTGAAATTTCACCAATCAAAAGCTCATCTATACCGTCTGCATTTACATCATAATAGGCATATCCAATTTTACTTTTGTCCTCAAGTATATTATACATATAGCTCAAGTTTTCTTTTTCAAGTTTTGCGGAATCCCATTTTTCATATATTGCGATGAGATGTTTTTCCAAAATATTTTTATATAAATCCTGACCTTTCATTCCTTGATTTTTGAAATATTTAAAGCCTCTTCGGCCTTTTATTTCTATATTATTTCCAAGTTCATAAAGTGATTTATATAAAATTGGCGGATTCTTTCCTTTTGTGTAATTATATTGAACATCTGTAGGGTATTTAAGAATCATATCATATAAATTTCCCCGCTTATCAGAAAGCTCGCCTATTTTTATGCCGCCTGGAAGAAAAGCGTGTTCTGCAGGATTTTTGTATGCTTTTATCCCGAATGCAAATCCCCCAAAGCCCTCTTTTCTAGAATTAATATGATATACAGATATTGTATTTTTTCTCTTTTTTATTTCATAAGAACCTTTTAAATGTTCTGGTATATAAATAGAAAATAAATGGCTATTAATTATTGTAAATTTTGTTAAATTTTCTGATCTGGATTCTTTTGTATTTGCAAATGATAATGTTTGAAAAAGCAAAAGAAATAAAATTACAAATATAAATAATTTCCGCATTATTTTCCTCCATTATCATAATATTATAATACAAGGTTTGAATTTGATAAAAAAACAAAATGAAAAAATTTGTATGTTATTATAAAAATATGATTGATATAGATTTAGATGAATTCCGCGCAAAAATGTCTTCAGGAGAGCTTGTTGAAGGTGAAATGCTTAAGGTTTTTCATAAGTTGTCGCAAGAAGCACTGAAGATTACAATGGAAATTAATAATAATTATCATACGGAATTAGAAATTGTTGAGTTATTTTCCAAATTGACAGGACGGGATGTTGATAAAACTTTTAGGCTATTCCCTCCATTTTATACAGATTGCGGAAAAAATATAAAAATAGGTAAAAATGTCTTTATAAATGCGTGCTGCAAGTTCCAAGATCAAGGTGGAATTGAGATTGGAAATGGTGTTTTAATCGGTCATAATGTCACGCTTGCGACATTGAACCACGATGAAAGACCTGAATTTAGACAAAATATTTATCCAAAGCCTATTAAAATTGGTGATAATGTTTGGGTTGGTTCTAATGCGACAATTTTGCAAGGTGTAACAATAGGTGACGGTGCTATAGTAGGGGCAAATGCCGTTGTAACAAAAGATGTTCCTAAAAATACAATAGTAGTTGGAGTTCCAGCAAAAGTGATAAAGGAAATAGAGGTTTGATTATGAAAAAAATAGTAGTAACAATTTTAATAATCATATCTACCACACAAAATTTTTGTTTAGCATTAGGTAATCACAAAAGAGGAGTAAATAAAAATATGACAAATAAAATAGTACAAACAGCCGGCAGAGATAATTTGGGTAATTTTGCTCCCGAATTTGCACATTACAACGACGATATTCTATTCGGAGAAAACTGGAATAATCAGGACATTTCTTTAAAAACCAGAAGTCTTATTACGGTAATAGCACTAATGTCACAAGGTATTACAGATAATTCATTAAAATATCATTTGCAAAATGCTAAAAATCATGGTGTAAGCAGAGAAGAAATTTCTGCTGCAATAACTCATACCGCTTTTTATGCAGGTTGGCCAAAAGCTTGGGCGGTTTTCAATTTAGCGCAGGAAGTATGGAATGACAGTGCGACGGCTCTAACTGAAAAGGAAAAATATGCAAAAACAATATTTTTCCCGATAGGAGAACCAAATACAGCATATTCTAAATATTTTATAGGTCAAAGTTATTTAGCGCCTGTATCAACAGAACAAGTTAAAATATACAACGTAACATTTGAACCAAAAACCAGAAATAATTGGCATATACACCATGCAAAATCAGGCGGAGGACAAATGTTAATAGCAGTTGGAGGCCGAGGATATTATCAGGAATGGGGAAAAGAACCTATAGAGATGAAGCCTGGCGATGTTATTAATATCCCTGCAAATGTTAAACATTGGCATGGTGCAGCACCGGATTCTTGGTTTTCACATTTGGCTGTAGAAATTGATGGTGTTGAAACTTCAAACGAATGGTTAGAAGCAGTTAAAGATGAAGAATATAATAAACTAAAATAAGGAGTACAGAGTGAAAAAAGTTTTGATAATTTCAACGAGTTTACGTCAGAATGCTAATTCTGAAATCTTAGCAAAAGAAACAGAAAAAGGCGCAAGAGATGCAGGACATCAGGTTGAGTTTGTAACACTAAAAGACAAAGAAATAAAATTTTGCAAAGGGTGTCTTGCCTGTCAAAAATTAGGCAAATGTGTAATAAATGATGATGCGAATGAAATAACATTAAAAATGAAAGAGGCTGATGTAATAGTATGGGCAACTCCAATTTATTACTATGAAATGTCAGGACAAATGAAAACTCTTATAGATAGAGCAAATTCACTATTTGCAACGGGTAAAAATTTCTCTGAAGTTTATGTAATAACAACATCCGCGGATTCTTCAGACGGTGTTGTACAAACTGTTTTAAATGGTGTTAACGGTTGGATTGCTTGTTTTAGCGGATTGAAATTAAAAGGATATCTGGAAGGCGGCGGTTTGGAGAACTCTAATGATGTTAAAAACAGAGCAGATTTGCTGGAACAAGCGTATAACATGGGTAGGAATATATAGAATTTAATATAGGAGGGAGTATGATAGACTGCTTGTCTAATCCGGATTGGATTAATCCGCAAATTGATTGTCTGTTATTTTTGCAAAATATAAGAATAGGCCTTAGTGATATTTATGACAAATTTTTCTTATCAATTACAATATTTGGTGAATTTTGGCTGCCAACACTAATTTGTGCAATTACATATTGGTGTATTGATTTTAAAGCAGGGGTATATTTGTTCACGCTGGACGGATTTAATGTTCTTTTGGCACATTTTTTTAAAATGCTGGCATGTGTGTATCGACCTTGGGTATTAAGTGACAAAATACAACCATCTGCATTGGCTGTACCTTATGCAAAAGGTTACTCTTTTCCGAGCGGTCATTCAGCAATGAGTTCTTCCGTGTTAGGAGGAGTCGCTTATTTGGTGCGCAAAAAACTTCTTATATGCTTGCTTTTAATAGGATTGATTTTATTAATAGGTTTTTCAAGAATGTGGCTGGGCGTTCATACTCCTCAA
>CADCNZ010000077.1 GCA_902802935.1 uncultured bacterium
AGTGAAAAATAAAAATCTGAACACGATTAAAACACTCATTAAACGGCATTTATTGTTAAAATTTTTTGAAAACTTCCGACTAAATATGTCAAACTCGGTATACTTTATCTCAAAATCCCTCATACACAGTATCTAATTAAAATATTAATCTATTAAATATTACAGGCTATAACACTTACAATTAGTTATAGCCTGTTTTTTTATTGTTTTTATTTTAGCCAAAAACAAAAAATGAACCCACCTGCAAAGCAGTAAGGGTTCGTTTTAGTTTTAAATGGTGGAGGCTAGGGGATTCGAACTCCTGACCCTCTGCGTGCAAAGCAGATGCTCTACCAACTGAGCTAAGCCCCCATAGGCTTTACATTTATTATAATACATGATGATTTTTTTTTGTAAAGGGGGTATGAAAAATAGTTTATATAAACTCATACGGTGTAGGTACACTAACTTCTGACTTTTTCACAATAGCACAAACTGATAATACAACTACAATAAAATTCCATATATAAAGTATCGGACCTACAAATAGTGCTGCAAGCCAACCTATAATTGGTATAATAAATATCAATGAAATTAATGTTAAGAGCAATTCAAAATTCAAAAATGCCTTTGCTATCAAATAAGAAGGCTCACTAATATATTTTTTCAAAAATAATATTACCACTAATGGTGAAATAAATGCGCAAAAAACTGTACATATAATCATTATAAGCATTATAATTTTATCTGTATCATCATTAAATTCAGGCATTATTTTCATAAAAACTTCCCTTTTTCTTACGATATCAATATTTTATAATTTTTTTACCATTTCTTCAAGACAAATTTTAACGTGAGCATAATTCAATCCACCTTGCATATAAGCCGCATAAGGTTCTCGCATAGGTCCGTCTGCAGAAAGTTCTATTGTTGAACCTTCAATAAATGTTCCTCCTGCCATTATTACTTGATCTTCATATCCAGGAATATATTCAGGTATCGGAGTTACATATCCATTAACCGGTGATAAAGATTGAATTGTACGGCAAAATTCTTCTAATTTTTCTGCAGAACCAAAAATTATATTTTGTATAATATCTGTTCTTTTTTCGTCATATCTTGGTATAGAATTAAATCCGATATCCTCAAAAACTTTTGCCGCAAGCACTGCACCCTTAACAGCTTCGGAAACAACCGAAGGCGCCATAAATAAACCTTGAAAAATCAATCTATGCTGGTTAAACATAGCGCCGCCCTCAGAACCAATCCCAGGAGCCGTCAGACGATTAGCCGCACGCTCAACCAACTTACATTTACCACATATGTACCCGCCTGCTTCAACGATACCGCCCCCAGGATTTTTAATCAAAGAACCGCCTATAATATCAGCACCAACTTCCAATGGCTCACGTTTATCAACAAATTCCCCATAGCAATTGTCTACAAAACAAATACATTCAGGATTTTTGGATTTAACTATTTTACATATTTTTTCTATTGTATCAATAGAAAGCGATTCTCGCGTAGAATAACCTTTGGAACGTTGAATAAGCACCATTGTAGTAGTTTTATCCACCATTTCTTCAAGTTTTGCAAAATCTACTGTTTTTCCGTCTTTCAATGGAACTTCATCATATAAAACACCGTTTCCTATAAGAGAAGAACGTTTTGTTTCCTCGTCTCCGGCTGTCCCAATAACTTCTTGCATTGTATCGTAAGGAGCTCCGGCTACAGACAAAAGCTTCTCTCCCGCTCTCAAGTTTCCAAAAAGAGCACAAGCAAGGGTATGAGTTCCTGAAGCAAAATGAATTCTAACAAGCGCTTTCTCCGCTTTAAATACTTGAGCAAAAGTTTTATCCAAAACTTCTCTGCCCAAATCATCATGACCATATCCTGAAACTGTATAAAAATGCTCCGGTGCAACTTTATTATCAAAAAAAGCTTCTAAAACTTTTCTTTGATTATAATCTCTTATTTCATTAATTTCGTCAAATTCTTTTTCCAATGCTTTTTCAGCTTGCTTAAAATCGTAATACATATTTTTCCCGTCTCAAAACTGCAAATTTAGATATTTGCTGCGCTTGCCTTCTAACACAAAAATCATATTAAAACCAAAAAGAATAGTCAATTGACCGATATTAATTGTAAAATTTTAAGTTAATTTATGGTATGAAAAATTTTTGGTTTTTAATATTTTTGATAACTGCAATTCCTGTTTTTGCATATAATCTCTATACGCCTGACGAATACAAATATTCACAAGATGGTGACAAATTGCTTTTTGTACTTGATTTTTCAAATAGTATGACCGATTATCTTGAACACAAAACGAAAGTTAATCAAGTAAAAGACATGATGCGCTACATTCTCCCGCAAATTTCACCGGATACAAAAGTCGGAATGCGTGTTTACGGTCATACATGCAATTTAATTGCATATAACGCATGCAGAAGTTCGGAGCTTATTGTACCACTTGGAGAAAATAATTCAGAGGTTATTTCAAATGAACTGTCAAGACTTCGACCAAGAGGAATGACACCAATTACATACTCCCTAAAACAAGCAGTAAAAAAAGATTTAAACGGCTTTGGCGGAATTAAACACATTATTCTATTGACAGACGGCGGTGAAAACTGCGATGAAAGCCCTTGTGATTATTCAATTGCGTTAATGAAAACCAGACGAGACATAAAAATTGATGTTATAGCATTCAACGTTAACGACGATGATGACTTAGCTCAACTTCGCTGCACTGCTGATGTTACCGGAGGAAATTTTACGGAAGCTGAAACACGTGCTCAATTATTTCACTCCATGGAAGAGTTGGTAACTCCGCATAAAACCGTTGAAGCACAGATTTACCGCCCTTAATAAATTAGTCTTAACAAAACTTAACAAAAAGAGGAACAAAAAGGCAATTTTTTGAATCTTATATACTTTATATATATGTAAGAGATAATCAAGAGAGATAAGAGTATGTTACAACAGAGAGATGCAATCGAAAGAAATAAAAAA
>CADCNZ010000078.1 GCA_902802935.1 uncultured bacterium
ATAACGAGTATATTCCGACAATTGAGGAAGTCATACAACTTTTGAACAAATGGTTAGGACTTCATTATTCTAAACCTTGTAAAGCTGTAAAAGGTAAAACTATCGGAGAAGTTTTGGAAGCAGGAAGAGGCTCCGGTGTTGATATTGATTAACTGGATGACTTAATGATGGCTACTGAAATCAAACGAATAGGAAGAAATGGCATCAGATTCTTAAAAGCAGATTATTATGATGAAAGTTTATACGGGCTTAGGACGACTGTTGTAATAAAATACAGTCTTTTTGATTTATCGCATATAAAAGTTTATCTAACAAACGGAAAATTTTTGTGTATTGCAACACGTATGGAATCGTTAAATCCGCTTGCTAATTATACTGATAATGTTAAAGATATTGAAGACCTCAAACAAAGAATTAAACAGCAGCAACGTCTTGAACATCAAACAATAAAAGCATATTTATCTGAATTTAAAAAAGAAAACGGCTGTTTACCCACATTTGATGAACCTGATTACGAAGAATATCAATCTATTAAGGAACGAACTCAAGATTATCCGCTTCTTGAAGATAAGAAATCTTCAAAAAAGATTTTTAAAAATAATTATGAGCGATATGAGTTTTTAAAACAAAAAGAAGATTTATCCCCGGAAGAATCTGCTTGGGTATCCGAGTATGAAACGACCGATGAGTACACATTAATTTACAAAAATGATTAAAGAAAAGGAGGAAAAAATGAACAATGTTTTTGTAAAAACCAAAAATGTCAAAGCTTTTGTTGCTTTGGCGAAAAGATTAGAAACTGCCAAGTGTAATGCTCCAAAAATGGGGTTGATTTTTGGTGAACCCGGCTTAGGAAAATCCAATGCTGTTTTATGGTGGTCATTAAATCAGGATGCAATTCTCATTACAGCAAAAAATGGTATGAGCAGAAAGTGGCTTTTATCAGATATTGTAAGAGAATTAGGAGAAGCTCCATTTTGGACAACAGAAGATTTATTTAATCAAGCTGTTTCTAAAATTGTAGAAAATCCGAGAATGATTATTGTTGACGAGGTTGATTATTTAACAAAAAACTCACAGGCAATAGAAACAATTCGGGATTTGCACGATAAAACAGGTGTCCCCGTATTATTAGTCGGAATGGGGTGCGTAGACAAAAAATTAAGCAAATATAAGCACCTTTTTGACAGAATAGTTGAAATATACAGATTCACTCCATTTGATATGGATGATGTTAAGGAAATAGTGACATCTTTGTGTGAAGTGAAAATCGCAGATGAGACAGTTAAAACTTTACAAAAAAAGTCAAACAGGTTCCGTCAGCTTGTAAAAAACATAACGACTTTTGAGAATTTGGCACATACAAACGGATGTAAATCAATTACAAATGAAGAATTAGGATGGTGATACTATGAATGAAAATAAACAAGTTAATATATTAGACAAAAAAATTGAAAAAGCAGCAAAAAAATTAAATATTTTTAATATTGATGATATTGCAAATATTATAGAAGCATCAAAGAAAGATATTATGGTTTCACTAAATAATTTAATAGATAAAGGCATTATCAAAAATCATAGTGACGGATTTATAGTAATTCCGCCAAAGCCGACTACAGTATATTATTCTCCAAATTATATACCTGAAGAAGACAATGATAACAATAACAAAAAAGATTCCTCAAAGGATAAAGAATTAGATATTTTGATTAAAAATTTAACGCCGGAATTGACGAATCCGCAAGAAATATACATAAAACATTTTGGCGAGATTGAAGGTTATTATAAATATTTTTTTGCTCCTCCCGAAGTCAGAGAAAAAATCCTGTTTATTTTACAATCTCTAAAATCTACACAAGATATGAGTGATGAAATTATCAATGATTATTGCTATGAAAATGGTCTTATTTTTGATAGTTACAAAAAAGCAGCAGAGCTATTACCTAGAAAAGGTTTTTCTCTTTTTCTGCCTGAATATACATTAGAAGACCCTATTGAAATATATGAATTTTTCAAAGCATTTTACCTCGCACCATATGGATTATCTGCAAAGGAAGCATTGGAACTCGCTCATGAAAGATTTGAAAAATATATTATAGATGCTGAGGTTAATTGGGAATATTTTAAAGGTCCTTGGTATTATCTTAGAAAAGTTGTTAACGATTATTCCATACCCAGTATCAGGAAAATGCGAAGATATAATTATTCAGAATTCGATTTTGATAGTATGAAACTTGAAAATGTAAATAAACCCCATTAAGGGGTTTATTTTTTGTTCTCATATATATTTTATTGTTTTTTGCGGAAAAATTGAATACAAAGGAATTTAAACAGCTTTTAAACAGGGTTTTTACATTAGCACTCGCTGTCAATTTTCATGTTTTTCATTATCAATAAAAAATGCATTCAATAAATCTGCGTCCCGATGCAAATATTTTACAATTGGTGCTAAATTATAGCACTCTTCTTTATCGGGCTGCGTTTCGCAAAAATAATCAACAACAACCGCAATGTTATAAACCTCTTCTGCCCATTTGCTTAACTGTCTAAACTCTTTATTTGTAATATTATATCCGGCTTCTTCCATAATAAAACCTCCTTTAGCACACAAGACATTAGCACCAAAGGTTCCAATTTGGAGCATTTAAAAGACAAAGTTTTACAAAACAACACAATATTTATTCTTTATCTTTCATATTCCTTAATTCATTATAAACGTCTGCAAGCAGCAATTCCTTAATGAATTTAAGTTTATCTGCATTTTCAAATAACCCTTTGAAGAAATTATCGTTTTCTTCATAACGATTAATTGCTATGTCGTTAAATTGTTTATCATAAAGAGTTCTAAACGCTGTTTTATCACCGGATTTTGCAGAATTAGCCATTTGCTCATTCTTCATCATATCGGCTTTTAGTTGTGCCAATACTTTATCTTGTTCAGTAAAGTTTGTTCCGAATTTTTTATTAAACTTATCAAGAATTTCTGACAAAGTTCCCTTTTCTTTTTCTTTGCCACCACTTCCGGCTGCACCGCTTATTGGCGGTACAACGCCTTCTGTTTTTTCTAAAGTGATGTTACCTTCAGCAGTTTTTTGAAGTTTATAATATTCAAGCAATAAAGCATCATTCAAATTTACTTTTTCAGAATTATTTTTAGGTAATAATTTTGTTAAATATTTAGTAAAGACATATAGTTTTTGCATATCTTTATCAAACATTCTGCAAATTTGTGTAATAAATGAGTATGTCCTGTTAAAACCATGTATTAAGGATTTGAACTCGTCTTTTTGTTTATCTTCTAATGCCTCATATCTTTCTACTGCCGGCTTTAGTATTGGCGATAGAACACTCAATGTAGGCATTGTTTTTTGATAGAATTTTTTAGCAAATTCATCTACTTCCCTTTCTTGATATACATGAAAATCGTCTAATTGTCGTTTTAATGTATAAATCAAGTTTGGATCAGTTTCCCCTTCAAGTACGGTAGCCTCATAGAATGGTTGAAATGCTCTTTGTATTTCTTCCTGTGTATTTGCGAAATCAAGAACGAATGTATCTTCTTTGCCTCTCATTGTTCGATTTAATCGTGATAATGTTTGAACGGCTTTTACACTATTCAACTTTTTATCTACGAACATTGTGTGTAATAATGGCTCGTCAAACCCTGTCTGATATTTTTCTGCAACAATAAGCATATCAAATTCATCATGGAAATATTTTTTAAGTTGAGTTTCTTTTATAACTTCACCGTCTTTAGTCCTGTTAATTTTTTCTTCAGTCCATTCTTGACCGTTATCTTCAAGACTACCCGAAAAAGCAACTAACACATCTAAATCGTGATAATTATGTTCTTGTATATATCTTCTAAACTCAAACAAATATCTAACTGCGTGAAGTCTTGATGCAGTTACGACCATAGCCTTTGCTCTGCCGTCTATTTTATTTTTGGTTACTTCTCTAAAGTGTTCAATCATAATTGCGGTTTTTTGTGCAATATTATGAGGGTGCAAACTTTGGAATTTTGAAACGGCTCTTGCACCTTTTGCTTTGTCATACTCCGGATCGCCCTCAATCTTCTTTGCTATTTGATAGTATTGTTTATAAGTTGTATAGTTTTGAAGAACATCTAATATAAATCCTTCTTCAATAGCCTGTCGCATAGAGTATATATGGAACGGTCTATAAGTTCCGTTTTCTTGCTTTTCGCCGAATAGTTGAAGTGTCTTGTTCTTTGGTGTTGCAGTAAAAGCAAAGAAAGAAATATTATCGTGCATACCATGAGAAGAAAGTTCTTTAACCAAATTATCTTCATAATCTTCTCTTTGATTTTCTTCTTCAGCTTCCTCTCTTGCGTATTGTTCCAATACTTCTTCAGTATCACCTAAAGCGACTTTTAATTTCTTGGCAGCAGTTCCGCTTTGAGAAGAATGTGCCTCATCAACAATTACTGCATATTTTTTCCCTGTTGATTGAACATCTTGATAAATGTATGGGAATTTTTGAAGTGTTGTTATAATAATCTTTGCACCGTCATTAAGAGCAGTTTTAAGACTGTCAGAGCCTTTTGTAATAGGTCTTACAACTCCGTCAATATGGTCAAATTGATAAATTGTATCTTGTAATTGACTATCAAGTATTTTTCTATCAGTAACAACGATTACGGAATTAAAAATAACTTCGTCATTTTTGTC
>CADCNZ010000079.1 GCA_902802935.1 uncultured bacterium
AATAATTGAAAAACCAAGTTCTGTTATTTTGTTTAATTGGATTTCATATTCTAAAAAATCCTATAGGCAGAAAGAGGCTCCAATGACAGATTCTAAAGTCCCTGATTTTCTTGAAGCTTTACCGTATTAATAAATTATTGTATTTTATTAAATTGTTCACTATAATATAAGTATGGATTTATTAAGAGTAGGACAAACTTTAAGCATAAATTTCCAAAAAGGTGATAATATTGTTGAAATGATTTGCGCAATTTCGGCAATATATGATGACAGAATTGTCATAGAGTTACCTCCCTATTTTATGAGATATATTGAATATCTTGATGTAGGATGTGAACTTACTGTAAAAGTTTTTTCAAAAGTTGGTACGCTGGATTTTAATACAATGGTTATAACATCACCATTGGAAGATGAGTTCTCCGTAGAACTTGATTATAATGCAATGCGCTTGACTCCTAATGAAGAAATTCCTGTCGTGGGAGCAATGGAAAATCTTCAAATGATTCAAGGGGAAAATATATATAAAGTTAAAACTTTTGAAATATCTACTGATTATTTAAAATTTTATAGTGATAAAAGGTTTCATTTAGATGACTCTTTCGATTGTACCTTATATTTACCCAAAAATTATGGTACAATATCTTTTAAAGCTACGGTGACAGATATAGATCCGGTTTATGAAAATGAATATACAATAACATATTATAATATGACTGAAAAAAGCCGTCAGGCTTTGTTATACTATATGTATGTATATAGCAATAATTCCGATTAAGAAAGATTATAATTATGATAAAAAGTGATATTGATAATAGTGATAAAAGCACAAGCAATAAAATGCATGACAAAATAGAGAGATGCAAATTGGATTTGCAAAAAGACCCTACAAATCCGTCTCTCCATGAACGCATGGGTGATTTATATTTGCAAAAACATTTAGATATATTTAATGCAGGTCAATATATAGATGAATCTATTACAGAATATCAATTAGCATTAGAATCACTTATAGATTCTCCGGCTATTTATTATAAATTAGGTAAGGCGTTTTACTATAAAGGCGACTTAGACAAGGCTATTACATATTTGACAACTGCTATTGAAAAGAAAAACAAATATCATGAAGCATACTATATGCTGGCAGAAACATTTGTAAAAAAAGCTCATTTTACGGATGCTATTGATGCTGCAGAAGCAGCTATTTTATGTTCTCGTTTGCATACTTCAAGTGCGCATTATTTATTATATAAGCTTTATGATGCTATGTCATTTAGAAATAATAGAACAAAACTAAAAGCGCTTATAGAAAAAATTACGTCTTTTATTTTAATACCATTTGATAAAATTGCCATTGATAACATTTTTAAAAATATTTCATTTTTAAGGTTTTTACCTTTGTTTTTATTAGGCTTTTACGCTATACAAACTAAAAATTATGCAAAAGCAATCGAATTATATAAAAATGCTGTTGATGCGGCTCCGGGATTTGCTCCTCTATATTGTGTATTGGGTGACATATATCTTTCAACCGGTTATTTTGAGGATGCAATAACAGAATATAAAATGGCAATTTGGCTGGATCCTTTTAATATTGCTGCATTTAGACATTTATGCAGAGCATATGAAGAGCAAGGGGATTATAATCAAGCAATAGACATATATAATAAGCTTATAGCAATGGCTCCCAATATGCCTGATTTATATTCAAATTTAGCAAATATATATTACATTAAAGGTGAATTTGATTTAGCAATATCAAATTATCAAACGGCAATTACATTAAACCCAAACCCGTCTTGGACCAGTGTCATTGCTCAAACTATGGGATTTGTTTATCAAGAGAACAAATCAGATCCGGATGCTGCAATATCTGCGTATCAGACAGCATATGTATTAACTCCCGATGACATTGATATATATGTAAATCTCGGCAGTGCTTTTTATGATAAAGAAGATTATGATAATGCTCTGACTGTTTATCGTCAAGCTTTGGAATTTAATCCCCACAATGCTAAAATTCATTGCAATTTAGGCTTTTTATATTGGGGTAAAGGTGACACGGAAGAAGCTCTAAAATCTTATGAAATGGCTATCAAATATAATGATGCTTATGATATTGCATATAATAACCTTGGTGTTATATATTTAGACGATTTAGGCAGAGTGAAAAAAGCTATCGAACTCTTCAAAAAGGCTGTTGATGTCAATCCGAATTATGCGTTGGCACATTTTAACCTTGCCAGAGCTGTTTCTATAGTTGGTAATAAAGTAGAGGCTGCAAAATTGTATCAAATGGCTCAAGATATAAATAAAATAACACAGGAAATAGACCCGCGTGATATTGCAGATAAAATTAGTGAATTGTTTGAATCATAAATAATGTTTTTTATGATAGAATAATATTTATACAAAATATAACAAACAATCCAACAACTCGAAAAAATAGTTGGAAAAGTATAAAAGTATGACGAATGAACAGGAAAATGGGCTTTCCCATCTCATAAAAAAAGAACTATCATCTTCCGATAAAATGTTGAAACCTGATTTTAACCAAAAAACAGGGCGTGAGCTACTCGCATTTTATTTGCAATCAAAATTTAAACAGCTTTTAGCATTTGATAGTAATGCTGAACAGCCTATTTTTACTGAAGTCAGATATGACTTTATTCAAAATTTTTCAAAAAGACTTATACAAAATCCAACAAAACGAATTATGATCGGGATTACCGGTGAGTCAGCATCCGGCAAGTCAACTATATGCGACACATTAAAAGATGTTATCCAACGATTAAAGCTGCCTGTTACGATTTTATCAGCTGACAACTATTTTAATGATATATCAGAACAAATAAAAGTTTATGGGACTTTTGATAAGTTAAGGGATAATGGCTATGATGTCGATTCACCAAATAGTTTTCAATTAGACGTATTAAAAAAGGATTTAGAAGATATCTCTCAGGGAGTAGATATATATTCTCCTGAATATTTATTAAACGGAACAGGGGTTTCGGTTCCTAAAGCTAAACTGGTACCCTCAAATAAAATTGTCGTAGTTGAGGGAATGGCATCTATGTATGGTGACATAAACAAAATATATGATATTAAAGTATATGTGGAAACAGATATTAATATACGCAAAGAACGTTTTATTACAAGAGCTTGTTCCGAAAGAAATCAAGACTTGGAAAATGCAAAAAAACATTGGCAATATATACTTGGTGCAGGCGAAAAATATGTTCAACCATATAAGAATTCTGCTGATATTATAATAAATGGTGATACTAATTTAGGGTATTTTGTTCAAATATTAGAATATTTTAATACTATAACTAACAATTTTGATGCTTGATTTTGCCGGCAATATCTTTTGCAACAGCTTCTCCCATAGAGCAGCAAGATGGTATTATTCTAAGTGCAGCTTGTGCTTCAAATTCGGCTGATAAACATCTTCCTGCAACATAAAAATTGTCTTTAACCATTAAAGCTTCTATAGGTAATTGATACTCTTTATAAACTTGCTTTAATACAGATTTATTTTTATCTTTGGAATGTATATCTATTGGATAATTGGATATTACAGCAGGATTATCAAATTTTTTACCTGATAGCAGATCGTCTTTTGTATATATGTATTTACATTTAACTCTATTTGAAATCCTTACTCCTATTTTATTTGCAATTGATGATATGTACGCATTCTCAAAACCCGGAAGATATTTTTTGCAAAATTGTGATAAGCGAAATATACTTTCACGTCCTTTTATGTAAATTTCTGAACGTGAAAGCTTTGAATTTAACAGCCTTGGGGCGTTAAAAGCAATAGAATCCGTTGTTCCGGCTACTGAAAACAGCTGAAAGTAATTCGTATCCTCTTCTAACAAGACACCTTTAGCCACTGCTTCCTTAAAATAAGGTGCTAAAGCCCAGTTCCTATTGGTATCCCACGTATAAGCCGTAGACATATATATACCATTATCTAATTCGGTTGATGTAGTAACATTACGGTCTTTATCTAAGTCCATTATCCAATGTGTGAATTTTTTAGTATTAATACCTGCCATAATAAATCTTAAATTTACGGGTTGTGTAGAATTATCATTTTTTAAAAATTCAAAATTTAAAAGTTGACAAATTTTTGCATCACCTGTTGCATCAACAACATACTTCGTTTCGATAGATTCTAATAAATTATCAGAATTAACAAGTGAATTATCATCATATATCGTAACGTTACATGATGATAAATTTTCTTTTACATTTTGTATATTTGTTTCAAACAATACATCAACATGAGAATCTTTCATCATTTTATCCAAAGTGATTTTTACCAATTCAGGATTGAACCATCCGTTATTCCCGTCTATATATGTTATAGAACCATTTATTTTGTAAAGATTGTCATATAAATCATTAAAAAATTCTGTATTAATTGCATTTTTAGCAGTCTTCATTGCCGGTATAACTAGTGATGAAGTAATAGAACCTCCCAAATAACTTTCCTTTTCAATTAATAAAGTTTTTAGGTTATTCTTCCCGCATATGTACGCGCAAGCACTTCCTGCTGTTCCGCCGCCTATTATAATTACGTCATATTTCTTCTTCAATTTCATATTTTCCCCCTGAGTTTCTTTCTTTTATATATTTAGAAGAACTCATAAGATTACTGTTTTTAAATTCATACTCCCTCAACTCTAATATTTCATTTTTTGTTAAATTAAGGTTGGGGTCATGATATGGAATACCCGCTTTTGTGTTGCACAATCCCATTTCAAAATTATCAAGAGGATAAGTTATTTTTGATTTATCTTTTGATGCAATAGTGCCGACATATTTTCCGCTTTTTTCATTGAAAATTTTACCAACATATAAATTATTTTCTAAAAAAGTATTTCTTACTTGTGCAGAATTAGAATAGGTTAATATAACTCCATTATCTTTTAATCTTTTTGTTAGTTCAGATATAAATTCAACTGACCATAATTGAGGAGCTTTTGTATAAGTAAAAGCATCTAGAAATATGCAATCATATGTAGAGTTTAACCTAAAAACACATTTTCTTGCGTCATTTATAAGGAAGTTGACATTAAACAAGCTTTCAGCTAATTTAAAATCAGTCTTTTTATTTCGATTCGATAAATGTCTATAATATATATTATGTAAGAAGGTCGATAGAATTGATGCAGAGGATAAATTATAACCACTAATTTGATTAAATAAGGCATATTTTATCAAAGATTTATCAAAAAATTTGGAATTATACTTTTCTTTAAATATAGTTTTTAGTTTTTCACTGGGATATTTTTTCCCAAACTTATTTGTTAGAGAATTTATTAATATGTAATTAACAAAAGGATGAACTTTATACTCTTTATCTATGTGCATTGATTTAAATCTTATTTCCAGCAATTCTTTTATTTCTCTTTTGTTTTTTGGATAAAATCTTGAAATAAAATTTGTAAAAAGATTTTTTAGTTTATAATAACTGTCAAAACAATTAAAAATATCAGGAACTATATTTGAAAAAATTTCTTCTGGGGTTTTTATAGTTTTAAACAGAGGAGACAATTTTACAATTTCCGGATTAATATCTATACAATCTATGTTAATGAAAGGCAAATTATTATCATCATCTATCTTTTCGATACATGTCGATAAAGTGGCGTTATTGTGTTCAGGATTATTTCTATGTATCGATTCGATATTATTAAGCTTACTAATTATTTTTTTTAAAAAATTTTTTCTTTTTATTTTATTTTTATTTTCATTTATTACAAAACTCATTAAAGCTTTTGTATTATATCCTATACCGTAGCAAACGTCCAAAACATCTAATTTATTTTGTTTTTTTAATCGTTGTGGTATGTCTGATGGTAGTACAAATTTCTCCCATGCTTCAGTCAGTGCACCGAATTTTGAGTGATACACATCTTTGTCGGCATGAGAATAAAGACCTATAGATCCATCTTCTGTATAATATGGCTCATAATCCCTCATAATGCTTATTATAACAGGATTTGAGCGTAAAAGCAAGAAAATTTACAATAGAAACTATTTACTATTTATAGTAAACTGGATTTATGGATGAATTGGAAAATATAAATATTATCAAAACTATAACAGATAATAAGTATATTGGCGATGATTGCGCTTATATAGAAGATTTGGGTATAGTAATAACTCAAGATAGCATTATAGAGCATATACATTTTGAGAAAAAATATTGTACATTTGAACAGCTAGGATATAAATCAGCCGCAGTTAATATCAGTGATATTCTTGCTTCCGGTGCAAAACCGAAATATTTGATGCTGGCTCTTTCCCTACCTAACGACACACCAAAATCTTTTATAAAAGATTTTACTAATGGTTTTATCAAAGGCTCATATGGCGCAAAACTTATAGGAGGAGATATTACAGGTTCTTCAAGGGATATAATGATTTCTGTTACAGCTATTGGTACAACAAATGACAGAATTATTTCTTCACGTAAAAATGCTATGCCTGGTCAAGTAGTTGTTGTGAGCGGTGAACACGGTTCCAGTGCAGCAGGTTTGAAAGAACTTATAAATAAAGGAAGTAATAAAGAGTTAATAAATGCACACTTAATGCCAATTTTAGATATCAATTTCTCAGAATTAATTGCTAAAAATATAAATACAAAATATGCGATGATGGATTCTTCTGATGGATTAGCTGATGCTTTATATAAAATAGCTGAATCAAGCAATGTGTCTATGCAAATTAATTATGCTCTTATTCCGCATAATAAAAATGTTTCAAAGCAAGATGTGTTATTTGGTGGTGAGGATTACAAGCTTGTTGCAGTTATACCTGAAGACTTTGCAAAAAAACATAATTTGACTATAATTGGCAATGTTATAGAAAAACAATCTAATTTTGTACTTAAAATAGATGAAATAGAGTATAATTCGTACAGTGATTTAAGTGTATTCAATCACTTTGGAGAAAACCATGAATAAATATTCTTTAATTATACCCGCCGGCGGAACATCGACAAGATATGGCAGCAAAAATAAATTACTTGAGCTTATAAACAATAAGACTGTTATTGAAATAACAGTGAGCAGATTTACAAAGTTTAATTGTATAAATGAAATAATAATTCCTGCAAATGCGGTAATATATGAGAATTTAAAAAATATATTTGCTGATAATAAATGTATTAATATAATTAAAGGTGGTAAAACAAGACAAGAGTCTGTATACAATGCTTTACAATATATCACAAATGAATACGTTCTTATTCATGATGCTGCAAGACCACTGGTTAGCGAAGATATTATAAAAAATGTATTAGAAACCGTCATAAAAAAAGGCGCAGTTACTGTAATGTCAAAGACAACTGATACAATCAAGGAAGTTGCGGATGATGGTAAAATAATAAAAACAATTGACAGAGAAAAACTTTATAATACACAAACTCCTCAAGCTTTTAAATCATCTGTAATAAAGCAGGTACACTCCAAGCTTGCTGGAAAAGCTTATACTGATGATTCATCTATGCTGGAAGAACTCGAGATTCCTGTGTATGCAGTTATCGGAGACTCAAAAAATATAAAAATAACGACAAAAAGTGATTTAGATTTTGCAAAAATTTATATTTAGACTATAAGAATAATATAATATATTACAAATACATAAAATTAGTCAGCTTGAACTACTTATTTTGTATAAATATTTATAATTTAGATATCATATAATTGTTTAATAGAGAAGGTTATAAACAGGCTTTATAGTGTTATAAAAGGTTATAATACTATGAAATCAATCTTTATCTTATTAACATTATTTGTACTATTTATAAACTCAAATCCTGTGTTTTCCGCAAATAATAGTGAAATACTTTCAAAACTCGAAAATAATATTTTTGGATATGAATATAAACAAGATTCCGCACAAAAACGTTTATCAAGACTTGAAGCTACAATTTATGGTAAATCGTCAACTGGAGATGTAAATAAACGTATAAAAAAGCTATCAAATGATACTTCTGCTGATGTTATAGGCTTAGAAATTGAACCGCAAAAAGATAGCTTTTTAGCAGATGAGGCTGAAACTGCTGATAATAGTGTTGATTATCCAATTGTAAATCAAATAGAACAGCAGCTATTTAATACAACTTATAAAAATAGAGATTTCCATACAAGAATTGTAACAATAGAAAAAAAATTATTTGGTAAAATTTATGATGTAGATGATTATTCAACACGTATGGACAGAATAAAGTCAAAAATGTCAATCGAGACATTAGCTGATAATTCTTTGAATAATGAAAATTACGATATTGATGATAAATATCGTTCGATAGATTCGAATGACCTGTCAGGAACAAAACATAGCAGATTTTCAGGAAGATTTGGGATGCCGTTTGGGCAAAAAAATTATTCAAGGCCGTATGCTAACTATGGAGATCAGTTTGATAATATACAAACAAATGATTCATTAGAAAATAATTTAGCACAAATGGAATATGATATGTTTGGTACAGAGTTTTCAAATGAAAGTGTACAAAATAGAATAAAACGGTTAAACAGTGTTCATAAAGCAAAGAAATCATCCTCTAGGTACGATTCGCAAAAGTTCAGTCAGCATATGTCAACTGCTATGGAAATAGGAGCAATGATTTTAATGATACTTGCCATGGTTTTGTAACAATATTACATAGAACACTTTACAGAATTACCTGATTTTGTTAAAATTTTACTATGAATAGTTTCTTAAAAAAAGAACGGTTTCTTTCCGTTCTTTTTTTATTTAATCAAGGGAGAAAACCTTATGAAACAAGAGTTAAACAGACACGAAATACTGGAAAAAATAACTCCTATTATAGAAAATACAGCTATGAGATTTAATTTTATTCCAATTGAAATTGAATTTGTTAAAGAAAATCATCGCTGGTTTTTAAGAATATACTTATATTCAAAAGAACACGATGTTACTCTTGATGATTGTGAAAATGTTACAAGAAGTTTAAATGAATATTTGGATGAATTAATACCGGTAAAATATTATTTAGAGGTTTCCTCTCCTGGACTTGAACGTAAATTCAAATCAGAAAAAGAATTTTTAATTTTTAAAGGCAGAAGAATTAGCTTAAAATTAAAACAACCGCTTGAAGGAGAAAGTGAAAAAATTTTTAAAGGCGAAATTATAGATTGGGATGATAATACTGGACTTACATTTTTTAGATTTGATGACGGTTTAGAATTAATTATTCCAAAAGCAAATATACAATCAGCTAAATTATATATTGACTAGTAATAAAGGAGAAAAAAATGATTAAAATCGGAACAGCATTATTTGAAGCTTGTGAAGAGCTTGAAAGAGAACGCGGCATCTCAAAAGATGTCATCATATCTTCACTATGTGATGCTTTAGTAGCAGCATACAAAAAACATATGCATGTAAAAGAAGCAGCAAATATTGAAGCAATATTTGACGAACAAACAGGTGAAATTGGTGTATTTAGCACTAAAACAGTTGTTAAGGACGTAGAAGATCCTGATATGGAAATATCTTTAACAGATGCTCAAGAAATTGATGATGAAGTCGAAATTGATGACGAAGTTAAGATTGAAGTAACTCCGGAACAATTCGGAAGAATTGCCGCTCAATCTGCAAAACAAGTAATTACACAAAGAATTCGTGATGCAGAAAGAAATAATATATTAAATGAGTTCTTAGAAAAGAAAGGAACTTTAACAACTGGTATTATACAAAGAGTTGAAAACAGAAATGTTATTGTAAATATAGGCAAAACAGATGCCATAATGCCCCAAAGAGAACAAATTCCAAGAGAATATTATAAACCAGGGAATAGAATCAGAGTGTTTGTTCTCAATGTAAAAGAAACAAACAGACTTCCACAAGTTATTGTTTCTCATGCACATCCTGAAATTGTAAGAGAATTATTTGAATTAGAGGTTCCTGAAATAGAAGACGGAATTGTAGAAATCAAGTCAATATCTCGTGAAGCAGGCTTTAGAACAAAAATTGCAGTTTGGTCAAATGACCCTGAAGTAGATTCCGTAGGAGCATGTATTGGACCTCGCGGCAGCAGAATACAAACAATTGTTGGTGAATTAAAAAATGAAAAAATTGATATCGTCCGCTGGTCTCCGGATCCTGTTGAATATATAGTTAACGCTATATCTCCGGCAAGAGTTGTATCTGTAGATATTATGACAGATGATGAAGAAACTAAAGATGCTCTTGTCGTAGTTCCGGATGATCAACTTTCACTTGCAATAGGCAGAGAAGGTCAGAACGTTAGATTGGCTCATAGATTAACCGGATGGAAAATCGACATTAAATCAGTTTCACAAATGGAAAATGAAGAAAGCTCAAATATTTCTAATGTATCAAATTACAATGATGATGTTACAGCAGAAGACACACCGTTTGATTCAGATGAAATACAAGAAGAAATAGAAGAAGAAATGAGTCAACAAGTAGTTGATGAAGAGGATTTAGCAGAAGAATCAGAAGCTAATGACAATGAAGAAACTACTGAAGAGTAGATTAAATAAAAAAGCTCCGGTTTTTTAAACCGGAGCTTTTTTTATTTTGATTCAATTTTATCTTTTATATCATTTTGCGGGATATTACTTTCGCTTAAATTTTTTATTTTAAGTTCAGTTTCCCTAGCTTTTATCATATTTTGTATAATGGCATCTGTTTTCATTTGTTGTTTTATATCAGAAAAGACTGCTTTTAATTCTTCTTCATCAAGCCCATCAGAGCCTTTCATGCAGACTATAAGTCGCTCTTTTCTAAATGTATAATATGATGCGACAATAATTCCCCACAATAAAACTCCTTGATAAATGTTAATTGCAGGTATGCTTTCAATATATCCGGATGCCATATTCCATAATTTCATTGCTACAATACTTGGAAACGCAATAAAACCTGCAGCTAAGCATACTACAACAAAAATCGCAAACATTAAACCTTTTATACCTTTTATTTGAATTACATTAATATTTTTTTTCATTTCAACCTTATTTCTTTATTAAATTTAAAAATTCTTCCTCATTTAATATTATAACACCTAAATCTTGTGCTTTGTCTAATTTAGAACCAGGATTTTCTCCAGCTATAACATATGATGTTTTTTTCGATACCGAAGAAGATGTTTTTCCTCCCATCATCTTTATTTTATCACCTGCTTCATCTCTTGTCATTGATTGTAAAGTTCCTGTTAAGACAAATGTTTTTCCAGCTAATTCATTTGTTCTTTCTGAACTATTATTTTCAAACTTAAATCCTAGTTTTATAAATTCATCCAGCATTTTTAAATTATTTTCGTCATGGAAAAATTCATAAATATTTTTAGCTATTTTTTCTCCTATACCATCTATTTTTGAGAAATCTTCAAAACTTGAATTTTCAAATTTTTCTAATGATGGAAATTCATTAGTTAATATTTCTGCAGTTTCTTTCCCTACATGTCTGATTGACAAGGCTGTTATGAAACGTGATAGAGGTTTTTTCTTTGATTGTTGAATTGCGTTAAACATATTTGTTGCAGATTTTTCTTTTACTAAATCAAGTTTTAAAAAATCTTCTACGGACAATTTATAAAAATCAATTGGTTCTTTAATTAAACCTAAATCAAACAATTTGGATATAATGGTTGGTCCGACAGAGTCAATATCCATTGCTTCTTTTGAAACCCAATATTCTAATTTTGCTTTTAATACATCTTGACAATAAGGATTAATACAATACAGATTTACTTCACCCTCAATTGTAGTGAGTTTTGAATGGCAAGCCGGACAAAATTCAGGAATTCTATATAAAGGTAAATTCTCATGACCCTGATTATCACATACTTTTATTACTTTTGGAATTATTTCTGCAGCTTTTTTTATTAAAACTCTGTCTCCAATTCTTATGTCTAACCTTTTTATTTCATCAAAATTGTGTAAACTTGCTCTCGAAACTATACTTCCAGCAAGATTCACAGGCTCTAAAACCGCAACCGGTGTTACTGCTCCGGTTTTTCCAATTCCAATTTCTATATCTTTCAATATTGTTGAAATTTCTTCCGGCGGGAATTTAAAAGCAGTTGCCCATTTTGGTGCTCTTGATGTAAATCCCAATTCATTTTGGTAAGCAAAACTATTTACTTTTATTACAACGCCGTCTGTTGCATAATCAAGCTCAAATCTTTTATTTTCCCATTCTTTACAAAATTCTATTGCTCCATCGATGTTATTTACTAATCTTATGTTTGGATTAATTTTGAATCCTAATTTTTTGAGGTATTGCATACCCTCCCAATGAGTTGTCGGTACATATTCCGCGTTTTCAATTATCGGAGTATAAGTAAACATGGACAAATCCCTTTTAGCAGTAATTGTACTGTCTAACTGACGTAAAGAACCTGCAGCGGCATTCCTTGGATTCGCAAAAGGCTTTTCGCCATTTCTTATATTCTCATCATTCAATTTTTCGAATGATGTTTTTGGCATATAAATCTCACCTCTGACTTCTAAATCAGCATTTTCAAACAATTTTAACGGTATAGCTTTTATTGTTTTTAAATTTTGTGTAATTTCTTCACCAATAATCCCATTTCCTCTAGTCGCACCTTTTACAAATAGCCCATTATTATATGTTAATGCAATTGCAAGACCATCAATTTTAAGTTCACATACTAAATCAACATTTTTTCCTATTTCTTTTGTAATGCGTTCATACCATTTCTTTAGTTCTTCATAATTGTATGTATTATCAAGGCTATATAATCTATATTTGTGTTTAACTTCTTCAAAGCCTGTACTTATACCACCAACTCTTTGCGTCGGACTGTCAGGTGTAATTAAGAGAGGATTTTGTTTCTCCAACTCTTCCAATTCTTTGTATAATTTATCGTACTCAAAATCACTAATTAAAGGATTATCAAGAACATAATAGTTATATGAATATTTATTTAATTCGTTCTTTAAATAATTAATTCGCTCTAACATCTTTCTCCTAAGACTCTAATTATTCCAATCATTACCCAAAATACGAATTGAATTTGTGGTCTGAAAAATACTGTATCGACAATTCCATGGGTCATCATGCCCACTAATGAAAGTAATGCTGTTATAATATATATTGTTTCGACAGACTTATTACTAAATATAAATCGAATGGCATTATTTATTTTTAATATTATAAATATCAAAAATGATATTAGTGCAAAAATACCACTTTCAACGGCGATTTCTAAATATATATTATATGCACTCAAAGCATCGAATCCTGTTTTCATGTAAAGACCATAAATTTCTCTAAAATTTTGATTTCCGCACCCTATGCCAAGAAGCCAATTATCTTTGAACATATTAATACATGAATTGTAAACATTAAATCTAAAAGAATTTGAGCTATCACTACGCATAGCAAAAATTGACAAAATTCTCGCCCTAAGAGAACTGATAGAGGTAATTATAAATGCTGATAATATCGTTAAAATAGATATTACAGATAAATAAATTTTTTTGTAAATCGGCTTAATAAGCTTATAAGATAATAATATAATAACCGCTATTTCAAAAAATAAACCGATATATGCGCCTCTACAACCTGTTAATATCAATGATAATACAGATAATAGCCCTCCAATAATGCTAAATGGCAGCAATTTTTTATTTATAAAAGGTAACGTTATAAACGCCGGAATTATGGAAAGCAAGTACCCGCCAAAAAGATTTGGATTATATGGTTGCAATGTACCATATACTCTTGTCATAACTTCTTCAGGATTCAAATGAGACATATCTTGCCAACCAGCAATTTCTTCAACCGCGCCTATATTCTGTAATAAAGCAAAGATAGTTTCATAAAAACTGCATAGACAAAATGCTATAAAAATATATTTTATTTTATCTTTATTATCTTTTAAATATTCAACAACTGAAAGGTAAAAACCTAAATATGTAAAAGTTTTAAATGCACCTTTTATGCTTAAATAAAAAAGTGATGAGCCGGCTACACTTATAAGTACAAACATCAAATATACAACAAGGATTTTATCAGATAACGATAAATCAATCTGCTCATTAGTTTTAGTTAATATTTTTATTACAGTTAAAATAATTGACGCTAAAGCAAAATAGCCAATGAAATCTGATGATGCAATAGTTGATGAAAAAATAAGTAAAAATATGCTTATTCCAAGAAAAATATCTATCCTCTGCAAAAATATACTATTGGAATATATTGGATTTAAAAATTTTTGAATCTTTTTTATAAAAGTATTTATAAGCATAATATATCAAATTACCAAATACTATCCTAATTCGTTATTCTCTACTGCATTTTCGACGTTATTATTTGTTTTAACTCTTACATCCGATATAGTACCGTTAAACTTATAACTTTCGCCTTCCAATGTAACAGGTAACCCCATCTTAATTTTATTGCCACCAACGACAGCACCGTCTTTTGTGATTTTTGCAACATCATTTATAGTAACAATTGCATCAAAAATAGATAATTGTGAGGGGTCGTCAACTAACATATATGGCTTTTCTGCTTTTTGTGTAGGTAATGCTGTTTTTCTTGCTGAATAAGTAACATTTGATACATTCAGTTCTGTATAAGGAACATTCCTGATTGTAATAAATGTCTTTTCGTTAGAGCGTATAGGAAATTCTTCACCGGTCACAGTAACTCCCCTTAAAAAGACCTCAAAAACAATCGGAGAAGTTGCTTCTATTTGTTTATCTGCTGTTTGTCGGAAATGTTTCACTGTCAAAATACCGACAACTAAAGCTGCTAAAACACCTAAAATTATTATTATATCTACTATATTTAATTTTTTAAGTAAATTTTTCATATTTAACCTCCTAATAATCAAGTTGAATAACAGATGGAATAGAATTTAAGATTTCGTCTACTGTTGTTGTAGCGCAGCCATACTGTTTAACAACAATACCTGCAGCGATGTTTCCAATTACGGCCGCATAAACAGGTTCAGCTCCAATTGCCAATGCTAAAGAATATAATGCTGTTACTGTATCACCGGCACCTGTCACATCAAACACTTTAGATTTATTAAAAACCGGTATATGCGTATATTTTCCATCGTTATCTATAACAACCATACCTTCAGAGCCACAGGTTATTAGAATTGCATTCGATTTTGTTTCATCTAATAACATCCGTCCTGCCCTTACAAAGTCTTCTTTTGATCTTAAATAGAAACCGACATATTTCTGCGTATCGGGTAAATTCGGTGTCATAGATGTAATATTTTGGTATTTACCTAAATCTTTTTGAGCATCTGCGATTACTTTTATATTATATTTTCTTGCTGTATTTACAACTGCTGCAATAACATTCTCTGTCAATGTTCCTATGTGATAGTCTGATAATATTACTGCATCATAATTAGGTACAAGTTCTTTTACTTTGTTTATAAGCTTCTTTTCTGTTTCTTCAGATAACGGTTCGTTTGTCTGTCTGTCAATACGTACAATTTGCTGAGTAACAGATTGAGAACAAGCTCCTGAAATTCTTGTTTTGGTTATAGTTTTTCTTTCTTTATCAACTATCAACGATTCACAATTTATATTAGCCCTTTTAAAAGCTTCTCTCAAATCATTAGCTTGATAATCCTCGCCTATAATACCTACAACACTGACTTTACCGCCATTAATTTTAGATACATTGTGAGCGGCATTTGAAGCACCACCCAAAATATAATTTGTATGTGTGTGTTGTAATATAAGCACAGGGGCTTCCCTTGAAATTCGTTCGGTATCGCCATAAACCATTTCATCAAGAGCTAAATCTCCTACAACGAGAATTTTAGCATTTTTTAACCTATTTATATAATCAATTAATTTCTCTCTGTTAATATCCATATCATCTTCTCTTACGATTGCTTAATACTCCAATATCATATATAATATACCTATAATACAACAAAAATAAAAAGAGAGTAACTATATTAGAATGGCTGATAATAATATATTTAATGATAAAGACTCAATGGATATTAATGAACTCGCAGCTCTTAATGATGATATTTCACCGGAGCTTATTGAACAATTGCAGCAAAAATTAACACAGGAAGCAAATTCATTAGAAGGAAAAACAACAAGCTTTAACGAGCAAGACGATACAACTTTATTTGAAGAGCCTAATCTACAGAACGATGATACCCCTAAAGCAGATGCATCCTCTGCGAAAAAAGTTCAGCCGCAAGCCGATTTTGATGATACTTTTATGAAAAAATATCAAGCAAAATTAAATAATACAAAATTCGGTGAAACTGAAAAAGAAACTGAAAATACAATAACTGCTGCAGCTTTTTCAGGAGAAATACCGCCAGCAGAAACAACAGATGTTAGTGAAAACAACAATCAAAATGACGATAATAAAGAACATATCAATAAAATATCAAATGGAAAGATTCTGGAAAAAGCGCTCACTCCTGAACAAAAAAATTATAATGACAGCTTAGATTTTCTTGACGGAAATGTAAAATATTCAAAATATGTTATTTACGTAGATCCTCAAAATGTTGATTTTATAGAAAGCTTGACTGTTAAAGAACGTAAGAATTTAATTAATAATATCTTAAGACAACAAGACGATATAAAAATAACAAAACAAAGATTTAAAATAGTTCAAACGATTATTAGACATGCAATGGTTGCGATACTGACAATTGCAATTTTTATACCAATAATTTATTATGCTATAAATGCTTCTTTGGAAGCTACTATTAATAATTACAGACGTTCTCAAACGAATTGGGAGGTTCTGTACAAGGAACACGGTAAAATAAATCAACGCTAAGCGGCTTCTTTGAGTGGTGCAACATTATCAGCAATACCTGTTCCTATAGTTTTACCTAAATTATAACCTCCGATAGAAAATACTAGAGCAAAAACAAGTCCTTTAATAACACCCGGCATATATTTTGCATATTTGCTCATAAAATTTTTAGTTTGAGAGTATTCATTTAGTGCATTTTTCATATCTTCAACCCTTGAATTGAGCCATCCATAATTCTTATATTTTGCATTTCTGGTGTTAAGATTTAAATTACCATTTTCAAGTTTAGTTTTTGAGCGTCCCATTAAATTATTACCGATTCGTTCGCTTATAATCATGGTGCCGAATGCAGTTCCGCCAATAATTGCGTCTCTTTCTTTATTATCTGAAAATGCAACTTTAACACACTCTCCGATTCCAATAAATTTGTTTATATTATTCATGGTAAACTTGATAATTTTACCAAGATAGCCCAAAACTTTTTCGCCTTCTGCAGCCGCTTTAGACATATTTTTAATTTTTTCATCAGCGCTAAGAAATTCTTTTGCTAAATCTGAATCAGCATATTGAGAAGCTTTTACCGCACCTTTGAAAGCATTTGCCGTTTGTGCGGTTCCGATTTGTATATCAAGAGCAGCATTAACAGGATTTGATTCATCAAAACTGCGATTTATTCTTCTTGGTGCAAATATTAACCAAGGAGTAAATACAGCTAATGTTGATGATATTGAAGCAACTCTTGGAATCATTTTAACCTTCACTACACAATTAACTAACACACTTTATATATAAATAAAGTATTTTTATTAAGAAAAATTGCATATATAATAGAAAAAGTTACAATTCTTAATATATTTTAAGCGTCATCAGTATTAGTTTCTTCGACCTTGTTTTCTTTATATATTTCGAGTTTTGTTATTCTCGCACCATCAATCTCTTTTACGGTAAATGTAAGATTCTTAAATGATACAGAATCTCCAACTTCAGCGATTCTGCCTAATAGTTTAACAACGAATCCTGCAATAGTATCAACATCTTCATCATCCAAAAAGTCCTCTTTTACACCAAGAAACTCTGCAAGCTCATCCAAACGCATAATTGCATTTGCTAGATATCTATTTTCACCAATTTGCCTAATATCAATTTCTTCTTCATCAAACTCATCTTGAACTTCACCGATTATTTCTTCTAACACGTCTTCAAGAGTAATCAGTCCAGCAGTTCCGCCGAATTCATCAACAACAACCGCCATTTGAATATGAGTTTTTTTAAATTCTTTCATAAGGTTATCAAGCGTTATTGTTTCCGGTACAAGTACAATAGGTCTCAAAATACCTTTGAGTGAGTATTCTTCTTTTGTCATTGCAATTGCATATAAATCTTTTACATGTATAAATCCAATAATTTTATCAATATTTTCTTTTTCATAAACAGGATATCTTGTATAACCATTTTCAAGAGCTAGTTTATTTATCTCATCGTAAGTTACGTCATCAGGAACACATATCATGTCTGTTCTTGGAATCATAACTTGTTTTGCCATTAAATCAGAAAATTTAAACATGTTGTGGAGCATTTCTGCTTCTGTTTCATTTAAGACACCTTCATTATAACTTGCATCTACAAGCATATCCAACTCTTCAGTAGAATGGACAAGAGAAGCATCAGATGAATTTGCATGAAATGCACAAAGGATTTTATCGCCTGAAACCTGAAGCAGCCAAACAAAAGGTTTAAATATTGTTATAAACATATCCATAGGAGTAGCTATGGCTAAAGCTATTGTATCTGTATGCCTTAAAGCTAAACATTTTGGCAATTGTTCACCTAATAATACATGGAAATAAGTCACTAAAACAAATGAAATAGGGACTGATATAGCGTGTGCTGCATAATGACCATTTAGGAATGGCATTATTTCTATAACAGGTTTTATCAGTTGTACTATTGTTGCTTCTGCGACCCAACCAAGTGCAATACTTGCAATTGTTACACCAAGTTGTGCAGCTGCAAGCATTTTATTAACATCATTTACAAGCTTTAATGCTCTTTTTGCGTTTCTATTTCCGTCATTAATTAGTTGCTCTAATCTCGTCTTTCTTACTTTTACCAGTGAAAATTCAGCCGCTACAAAAAAACCGTTTACAAACAATAAAAAAGCTATTATAAAAATGTTAAATACTATATCTATAAAATTCATAAAAATAAAAATATCCTTTAAATTATAGTCCCAATTTTACTATACAAGAGGTCAATTTGCAACTTTACCGACTTTTTTAATTAATTCTACTGCTTCCGATACAGAGTAATTGTTCTTTGTTACAAAAAATTTTTGTTTAGTCTTATTAATTACATAATCTAATGAATTACCGTCCAAAAATAAATTTGTATATGGTTTTAACATTATCGACGGTATAATAACATAATCAGACTTGTTTCCTTTTAATGAATTCACTAAATCATCAGAAGTTATCAACCCTGCTACGGTAATATTTTTACCCCAGTATGTTGATTTAACAGGAATCACATTTACTGTTAGCCGATTGATTTTATTTAATTTAGAAGCTATATAATCGAATGCTTTTTGCGCAGCTACAGAGCAAGCAAAAGTTATGCATAGGTTATTTTTAATAGAATTTGGAAGTTTAATATTATCAAAATCATCAATAAGCGTCCTTAAAGAACCGACTCCGTCATCTAACTGAGAAAAGCATCCATAATAACTTTTCGGAGGTATTTCGCGCTCAGCAAGAAGAAAAAATTCATCTGAGCAGCAAACTTTTTTATATTTTGCAGCTATCTCAAGTGTTTCTTGAGCTATTTGCTTATCAACGGTTTTTAATTTTTTAGTTCTAAATTGAGTTACACCTACAGGAACAATTGCAACGGAAAGCAGATTATCACCGATTCCGGACAAGTCCTCTAAGGTTCGTTTCAATTCATCTCCATCATTATATCCAGGGCATAATACAATTTGCACATGAAATGGAATATCATTTTTTGCAAACCAATTTAAATTATCCATTATTTGAGCTGCTTTTGGATTCTTCAGCATCTTAACTCTAAGGTCAGGATTTGTTGTATGAACTGATATGTAAAAAGGACCTAAATGCATTTTTTTTATACGTTTTTTGTCATTTTCAGTCAAATTCGTCGTTGTAATATATGTTCCTTGCAAATATGAAAGTCTGTAATCATCATCTTTGACATATAAAGTATCCCTAAGACCTTTTGGCTGCTGAGCAACAAAGCAAAAAATACAATTATTTAAGCAAGGCTTAACTTTGTCAAAAACGGCACTTTCAAATATTATTCCCAAATCTTCTTCATAATCTTTTTCAAGTTCTATTTCTTCAATACTTCCATCTGTTTTTTTTATCTCTAGCGTTAAAAACTCACTGCTTGTCAAAAACTTGTAATCAATCAAATCTTGCATTATTTTCCCATCAATTGAAAGAATAGTATCTCCTTTTGATAATTCAAGCTCTTCTGCAATAGAATTAGGAACAATATCAGTGATTAGAGCAGGCATGTTCAAACCCTTCTAATAATGATATGAAGTTCTTATATTCACAAGTTAAGTTGTCAAAAACCATATTAGGATAAAATGAAAGCTCCTTAGAATTAATAAGATTTTTTGTATCAATTAGTATACTCTCAGCTTTTTGTTTTAATTCGCTGAACATATATAACTGTTCATCATTTGACAAAATATCCGCGCAAGCTAATTTTACTCTTGCCATCGGGAGAAACTGTATGGGATTTTCAAGAGGTTGTTCAAGAATAAGCCTTTTTAACTCTTCTAAACCATCTTTGGTTATTGAATAATAAGTAGACGGCCTGCCGCCTTGCGACAAGTTTTTCTGAGTTTTTAAATAACCATTGCTCTCCAAACGATTTAGAGCAGGCTTTATTGTACCATAACTAGGTGTTGTAAGCACTGAAAAATCAGAACGAATCTCCTTTGAAACTCCGTACATTGTTAAAACTTTTCTGCTTAATTCAAATAATATTAGTAACTCTATCATAGCTACGATTATATCATATTATTTTGTAATTAGAAGTTTTAGTGTATAATTTTGATATGATTGACAGATACGCAAGAGAAGAAATAAAAAAAATTTGGGATATTGAGGAAAAGTTTAAATATTACCTCAAAGTAGAGATCGCTGTTTGTGAAGCGTATGAAAAGCTTGGCGTAATTCCTTCTGAAAATGTTGAACAAATAAAAAGCAAAGCCTCTTTTACAGTAGATAAAATTGATAAAGTTGAAAAAGAGGTAAAACACGATGTTATTGCTTTTTTGACAGTAATAAATGAATCAGTAGGAAAAGAGAACGCAAAATTCATACATATGGGCTTAACAAGTTCTGATGTTATTGACACCGCGTTTGCGCTACAGATAAAAGATTCATCTCTAATTATAAAGGAAGAGCTTGATAAACTTATAATATCAATAAAAAGACTTGCAGAAAAACATAAACATACAATCTGCATAGGACGCTCACACGGAATACACGCTGAAATAATGACATTTGGTTTTAAATTATTAAATTGGCTTGATGAACTGGAACGAGCGAAAAAAAGCTTTGAGTACGCATTAAATGAAATATGTGTCGGTCAAATTTCAGGTCCGGTTGGAACTTATAGTAATTTACCTGTTCAAATTGAAGAATTTACTTGTGAAAATCTTGGCTTGAGACCTGCCAGAATTTCAACTCAGATAATATCAAGAGACAGACACGCAAAATTTATGGCACAAGTTGCTTTGATTGCATCTCTTATAGAAAAGTTTGCAACAGAGATAAGACATCTTCAAAGAACTGAAGTGAGAGAGCTGGAAGAAGGCTTTAGTACCGGTCAAAAAGGCTCTTCGGCTATGCCTCACAAGAAAAATCCTGTTTTGTGTGAAAACCTATGCGGTCTTTCTCGAGTTATACGTTCCAATATGATAACCGCATTTGAGAATATAAATTTATGGCATGAAAGAGATATTTCACACAGTTCTGCAGAAAGAATTATTTTCCCTGATTCTCTAACTTTATTAGACTTTATGCTTCATAGGTTTAATAATGTAATGGATAATTTAGTGGTACATGATGATAATATGCTAAAAAATTCAAATTTGTATGGAGGAGTTGTTTTTTCTCAAAAAGTACTATTAAAGCTTGTTGATAGCGGTTACACAAGAGAAGATGCATATAAAATAGTGCAAAAGCATGCATTGCAAGCATTGCAAGGTGGGGATTTCAAACAAAGTTTAGTTAATGATCCATTAGTAAACACAAAATTAACAAAAGAAGATATAAATACTTGCTTTAACACAGATGACTATTTAAAAAATATAGATACAATTTTTAATAGATTTTAATTTTATTTCTTTACTAGCAAAAAAAATTTTTACGTGTTTTATTCGAATACCCAAATAAAAAAAAGAAAGGATAAAACATGAATAAAGCGTTTTTTTTAAAATTAAGTAACTATAAGCCGATTGAAAATTTGTCAAACAGTCTAGGATATAACTGCACTAAAGAAACAATGCAAAAATATCTTGACAAAAAAAACATTAAAGCAATAGAAAAACAAGCAGACGCGTTTTACAAAACAATAAACGTTTCAGAAAATGTACAAAAAATTAATGATAAATTAGCAAAAAGTATGGCTATTAAAAACTATTAAATATAAAAATATCGACAAATTCTAAACTCCTGTATAAAATAATTTTATACAGGAGTTTTATATGAAAAAATTTATATCAATTTTAACAATTTGTTTATTAACTATAATGTCATGTTTGGCACTTGAACGACCTCGTTGGGTAAGTCAGCCAATATTTGTTTACATACCCGAATATGGTAATATGAGTAAATTAATGCGTCAAGCATTTGACTCTTGGCAGAACACATCGAAACAACTCGTAAGATTTAAATACCTTAATAACCCAAACAACGCAAATATTGTTGTAGAATTTGTAGATTTTGTTTCAAACTGTAATGATGTGAACGCTGTTGGCTGCACTGAAATGTCAACAAGAGGAGGACAATACTACAAAGCATATATTACAATAGGTACAAAAGAATACATTAGAGATTACTCTTCAGGAGGATATACCAGAAAAATTGTCACAAGAACAAAAGACCATATTTACGGTGTAATGCTTCATGAAGCAGGACACGCAATAGGTTTGAATCATTCCGCAAGTAAAGGAAGCATAATGTATCCTTATGATTTGGATTCCATGCAATCTTTAACCAGCGATGACATGAAACTTTTATACAATAAATATCATTAATGAACTATTTAAATACAATTGTTTTTTGTAAAATATCCGAATAATAGTATATTTAAATAAAAATTTGAAGCAGTATAAATATTCTGCCTCAATTTTTTTATTAATTTTTGTAAAAAAAACAGCAATTTAAGCTCTGAAAATTCCTTTATATATATAAGAGGATTAAATGGGATTAGCAGAATACTTAAACAACGATATATTAAATGTAAAGCTCTCAGTACTGCTGTCTAAATATGATCGCAACAAAGATGGTTTTGACAGAAATGAGTTTAAAAATGTCATGTCTGGAACAGTAAATATTTGGGCATACAGATTAGCTCAAATGATTGGCTACGATAAAAAACTTTTTAAAGAATTAGATATAGATAAAAATAAAATTATATCTTATTCGGAAATAGAAACTTTTTTAAAAAACGAATATAATTTAGAACTTTCAACATTTATGGATAAAACAGTCCAAAGAATATGTGAAGAAATCGACAGTGCTGATATAAAAAAGAATAAATCTGAACAAAAAAAGTCAAATAATGAGTGGAATGGTTAATTTTATTTTGTGATTTAACTTTTTATTTAAAGTATAAAACACAAATTGTAAATTTTTGTAAATTTAACACTTGAAAAATTGTAAAAAGTACGCTTATTACTTGACCGGCATTTTTGAAGGAGTATGATTATTTACATGCGGTCATGTACATGGGCTTACTATGACCAAATGAGTAAAAGGTTGAAATAAATAGTGTGAAGGTAACTTCACAAGGCAATTGAAATTTAATAAATAAAAGGTATGTCGCAGTCTTAGTTACGTTTGACTACCAAATAAATATATAAATTTAAACGTACATCACACACAAGACAAATGAGGTGAATTAATGTCGACACAATACGCAAAAAGAGTAACGCCAATGGGTATTCCGAATACTCGTTTGGACGATTTACCGGAT